>CAZUYO010000223.1:0-5030 GCA_964624725.1 uncultured Thermodesulfobacteriota bacterium | reverse complement strand
CCGCACCCCCCTGGGACAGGAATCGTCCCCACCCCGGCAGCACGGCGTTCCCCAGCCGGGTGCCCCGGTCCAGCCGTCGCCGCCACCGGCGCCGGCGCTCCCGGACCCGTTCGGTCTCGGCCGGGTCGGGCGCCTCGGCCCGATCGAGCGACCAGCAGGCGGCGCAAAGCTCGGTACCCTTCACCCGGTACCCGCACCGGGGGCAGACCACCACCCCACACCCGGGACACAGCCGGCTCCGGCGAACACCGGCCAGCCGGCCCGCCAGGAGAGCCAGGACAAACCCCGCCAGACCGGCCGCCCACACCGGCACCGCCGGCCAGGGCCACACGAACCAGCCCACCACCGGGCCGGCCCACGCGGGCACGGACGCGGGGCGAAGGAGCGGCCCGTAGATCCACGCCGGCGGCACCGGCACCGCCGCGGGCACCCCGTCGCCCTCCCCCGGCGGCTGCCGGGCCTCAAACCGTTCCACGGCCTCCGGATCCAGGGACCGGGCCTTCTGGAGCGCCTCGTCGGCGCCCCGCAACTCGAGCCGCGCGAGCCGCGCCAGGTGAAGGTTGTACCAGGGCACCGGATCGTCCGGTCGGGCGGCGGCCGCCGCCTGGTAGTGGCCCTCGGCCTCCTGGTACCGCCCGCGGAGATACGCGGCGTTCCCGAGGGTCACGTGCCAGAACCCCGGGTCCTCCCCGCGGGCCAGCGCGGCCTCGGCCACCCGTGCCGCCTCGTCCCGGCGGCCGCGCCGCTGAGCCAGGGTGTACCGCACCACCGGGTCGGCATCGGGCCCCGGCTCAAACGCGCCGGGCTCCGCCCCCGTCCGGACGAGATAGCGCTGCCATGCGCGGGAGGAGGAATCGGGATCGAAGGCGCCCAACCCCAGGGCCAACGGGAGGGAAAAGGCGGCGAGAAACGCCCCGGCGGCGAGCACCCGGCCGCGGGACGGGAGATAGGGCACCAGGGCCGCGGCGAGCGCGCCGAGGCCGGCCCCCGGGCCGAACCCGGCCGCCCAGGCCGCACCGGCCAGGAACAGGCCGACCCCGAACGGGGTCCACCGGCGGTACCGCCACGGGAACGCGTCGGCGTAGTCGTGGAGGAGCAGCCGGCCCCGGGCCGCCGCCCCCCACACCAGGAGCGCGGCGAGCGTGGCCCACCCCGCCAGCCCGACGCCCAAGGCGGTCCGCGCGGCCAACTGGCCCGCGACCCAGGGGTCCGCGACCACCGCCCGCAAGGCCGCCAACCCGTGGCGCACCCGCTCCGCCCACCGGGTTTCGGGGCGGGTCACCAGAACCCATCGGGCCCTGGGGTCGCCGGGCGCCGCGGCAGCGGCGAGCTCGGCCCACGCCAGGGCTTCTTCGGACGTGGGGGCCCGTTGGGCCTCCTCCAGGAGCCGGAGCTCGAGCGGCACCAGATCCGACGCCAGCCGCTCCGCCCGAAGCCGCTCCATCCAGGCCCGAAGCCGCGCACGGGCCTCCGGGGACCGGCCGGCAGCCTGCCACCCCGGGGGGAGCGCCGCCGCGGTGCCGGCCACGAGGAGCACCAGGCCCACCAGGGCCGCTACCCGCCGAATGGCCGCCCCCTTTCCCCGGCGGCCGCCGCACGGCGCCCGCGGCCGTCACGCCCCACGGTTCGCCCTCACGAACTTCCACTTCAGATCGGCGGTCACGGTTTCCAGGAGCCGGTCCTCGTCCGCCGTGAGATTCCCCCGGGTCTTCTCCCGCAGGAGATCCAGGATGTCGATGGTGTGCCGGGCCTGCTCCAGATCCCGTTGGACCCCGCCGGTGGAGGGGTCGGGCACCTCCCCCAGGTGCACCAGGGCCATCTGGGCCAGGCCCACCACGAAGCCCGTGAAATCCACGGGCGGCAGGGACGTCGGCCGGGGCCGCTCCGAGGACCCGGCCGCCCCGGGCTCCTCCCGGACCCCCTCGCCGTCCGGCCGGACCTTCCTTCGGTCGCGCACGGTGAACCCACGCTCCTCGGTCATGGTCCACGCTCCTTTTCGGCTGGAAAGCTGGGAAGCGGAAACTCCCTGGCCTCCCGGCGCATCGCCTCCGCCCTCCGGCCCTACCGGCTCCCGGAAGCCCCGCCCCCCGCCCCCCTCATGCCGGGAACACCTCCTGGAGCCGCGGCAGGAACTCCCGCACGAACGCCTCCATCCTGCGCGCCACGGCGTCGGGGTCGCCCCCCTTGGGCACCGTGGCGATGAACCGCACCAGCGCGCCGTCGTTTCGCTTGCGGAAGATCGAGTCCACCACGAGCCACACCTTGGCCCAGTACTCGTTCGTGATGTTCCTGCCGCGGCTCTGGTACCAGTAGAGCACCACCTGGCGCTCGTCGCCCTTCTGGATCACCACCCGGTTGGCCCGGGTCACGCCGCCGTTCACCCCCGGGGTCTCGAGGGTCACGACCCGGGCCTGCACCGGCCGCCACCCGGCGCCCGGAAGACAGTGGCGCGGCGAATGGATCTGGTCCCCCTCGGCCTGCCGCTCGTAGTACCCCACGTACACCGACACCGCGGCCCCGTCGGGCGCTCGGTAGGTGCGCAGGAGGTAGTCCTCCACGCCCACCACTTGCACGATTCGTTCCTCGAGGCTCGACGGCACCCCCGTCCACGCCCCGATCTCCAGGGGCACGCTGGCCAGCGGCCGCCGGAGCGGCACGGCCTCCACGTCGCTCAGGAACCGGGTGTACCCGGCCGTCGCCAGGATCAGGGCCGCCAGAACCAGCGTTCTCCGGTGCATGGGTTCCTCATCCGTCCTGGGGGCGGGGGCCGATGCGGTTGAGCACCGCCCCGGTGGCGAACAGCAGCACGAAGGCCACCACGAACACGAGCCAACCGGAGAACGTGTGGAAGAAGCCCTCGGCCGCCTTGGGACTCACGTAATGGGTCAGAAGCCCGGTGCCGGTCACCCGGAAGGCGTTGGCGGCCACGGCGATGGGCACGGCCGAGAACACCAGGAGCACCCGGCGCCACCCGCCGCGGCCCATAAAGTAAGCGTAGACCACGCTGAGCGCCAGGAGGCTCACGAGGCTCCGGATCCCGCTGCAGGCGTCGGCCACCTCGAGGGTCTGGGAGGCCAGGTGGATGACGTTGCCCTCCCGGAACACCGGCACCCCCAGCCAGAACAACGTTTCCGTGGCCACGCGGGCGGCCAGGAGTTTGAGGGGGAAGGCCACGGAATCGTACACCAGGTACGGAAGGGGAACCATGAAGAGGAGGAACGCCAGCGGGAAAAGGGCTTTGCGGAACACCCCCCAGCCCCAGAGCCACAGCACCGCCCCCATGAGGAGGAACACCAGGCTCGAGCGCTGGAGGAAGAGCTCGGCGCCGGCCCGGCCGAGCACGTAGAGGGCGAGGCTTCCGAGGCACAGCGCGAGCCCGGCCCAGGAGCCCCGCGCCCGCCGGGCGGCCTCGGCCAGGTCTCGCCGGCGGTCCCACAGGAGGTACAGGGTCACGGCCGGCACCAGGAACCCGTGGGAGTAGTTCTCGTCGATGCGCCAGTCCTGCACCATCGCCGGCACCACGCCGGCGTAGAGCACGGCCACCGCGCCGAGCACCACCACGAGATCCAAAGCCGAGGGCACCGATCGGGAACGGGCCATCCGTAGCTCCTCAAACGGCCGGAAGCGGCCGTTCTCCGAAGGAAAACGAAGCACCGCCCCGAGAGTACCGATAGCGGACAAACGCCGTCAAGGAACCGGCCCCGGAGGGCTCGCGAGCGGGCTCACGCGGCCTTCTGGCCCGCCGGGGTGCCGGAGATCCAGCGGACCACGGGCGAGGCCACGTACGCGACGGCCGCGAGGAAGGCGATCCACAAGGGGGCCGCGTACTCGTCGGTGCGCACCCCCTGCGCGAGCAAGAGAAGGAAAAAGGCGAGGAACCCCACCCGGACGATGCGCGGGACCCGGGGAAGCACGGCCCGGCCGAAGTGCGCGTAGGGGACCCGCGACACCATGAGGGCCGCGCTCACGAGCACGATCAGCGCCTTGGCCGGGTCGCCGGGCACCAGCAGGCACCCGCTCCCCACCAGGAGCGCCCCGCCCGGGCTCGGCAACCCGCTGAACTCGTGGACCCCGCCGGCCACCCCGGCCTTTCGCTTCTCCACCACGAACCGGATCAGGCGGTACACGGTGGCCGCCAGATGCACGAACCCCAGCGCCGCCCCGAGCCAGAACCGCTCGAACGCCGTGGCCACGATGAGCCCCACCGTGACCCCGAAACTCGTCCCGTCGGCCACGTCGTCGAAGATCTCGCCCCGGGGCGTGGACCCCCACTTTTCCGCGGCCCGCCCGTCGAACAGATCGAGGAACTGCCCCAGGAACACCAACCCGAAGGCGTACACCGGGTCGCGGCCGGTCACCACCACCCAGATCCCCCCCAGGCCGCAGACCAGATTCAGCAGGCTCAGGATGTTCGCGTACCAGTAGTTGGGAATGACCTTGAACGCCCACGAGCAAAACGCCAGGGCCGTGCAGATGACCAGGAGCGGCCGGATCGTGCGGTGAAGCGGCAGGGGCCCGTAGATCCACTCGATCCCGGTCACCGCCAGGAGCACCACGATGAGGAACGTCTTGGCCTTCCCGAAGAGATTGGCCGATTTTTCCTTGAGGAACCGCCGGGACGCCTGCCCCAGGAGGTCGAACCCCAGGAGCACCCCCACGAGCCACGGGTCGTACACGCCCTTCCAGGCGAAATAGGCGAGGAGCGGGGCGTACATGAGCTTGTCCGACAGGGGGTCGATGGTGGCCCCCCGGGGGCTCGAGAGCCCGGTGCGGCGGGCGATGTCACCGTCGGTGAGATCGGTGATCATCCAGAACGCGAAAAACAAAAACGCGGCCCGGGGCCACCCCAACTCGAGGAGCGCCACCGTCACGAACCCCATCGGGTAGCGCAGCCGGCTGATGTTGTTGGGCCACAGCACCCGGTTGCGCCGCACGAAATCGCGCTGGGCCGGCGTGCGGACGAACCGGTACACCAGGAACCGTTCCGCCGCGAACAGGGCGAGAACGGGCAGCACCAACTCGATCAGGAT
>CAZUYO010000222.1:0-5063 GCA_964624725.1 uncultured Thermodesulfobacteriota bacterium | reverse complement strand
ACCCGGAAGACCCGGCCGCGAGGCGGCTGACCCCTACCCGTCGAAGAAGGGGGGACCCGCCTCTCCAGTCGCGTCGGGTGCCCGCGACCCGGCGGCGGTCCCACGGGGACACCGCCCACACACGGGTCACGCGACGCAACGAAAGGGACACGGGTTCAGGCCTTCCAGCTTTCTCGCCTTCCAGCTTCCTAGCGGCCCGGGCCCCTCACCCTGAGGATCACCATGGGCCCGTCGGGCACCACGGCCCAGCGGGCGCCCGGGCCGTGGCGGGCGAGGAGATCGCGGATGCCCTGGGCCAGGTCGGCCACCGGCCGGAAGTGGAACCGCTCCAGCTCCTCGGGCGTGAACCCCTCGGTGTAGATCCAGACGTTGCGCTCCACGAGCACCTGGTAGGTCTCCTGGGCGCACCACTGGTCCGGGATGAAGAACTCCTTTTGCAGGATGCGGTTCAGGAACGCCCGGGGGCTGTCCACCATCTCCAGGATCTTCCGGTACTCGGGGCTCCCGGCCCCCTCCAGGCACTGGCTCGCGATCAGGATGTCGCCCCCCGGCTTCACGGCGGGGGCCGCCCCGGTGATCCCCTTCACGGTCTGGTAGAGGTTGCAGTCCAGCGGCGCGCCGGCGTTCGTGGTCACGATGAAGTCGAGGGGCGCGTCGAGCTCCCGCACGCAGTGCCCGGCCAGGAACCGGCACCCCTCCAGGTGGGCCTCCACCGGGTGGCCCGAAAACACCCCGGTCACGCGCTTTCGGGTGTCCAGGGTCACGTTCACGATGAAGTCCGCGCCGGCCATCTCCAGCACCCGGAGCCCGGCCTCGTGGAACGGGTTGCCGTCGAGCTTCCCGTACACCGTGCCGGGGTGGGCCACCATCTCCGGGCCGTGCATGTACTGGAGGGTCTCGAGCCCCGAGATCCCGGGCAGGAGCGACTTTCGCCCCCCCGAGTAGCCGGCCCACATGTGGGGCTCGATGAACCCGGTGAGCACCTTGAGCTCGGCGTCCAGGTACCGGCGGTTGAGGAGCACCGGCACCCCGCCCTCGAGGGTGCCCACCCGGCGGAGCTCGGCCGCGTCGCGGCTTCGGTGGTCCACCACCGGGTAGCGCGAAAGGATCTCCCGGCCCACGAGCCGCTCGCGCTCCTCTGGCGTGCTGGGCCGGTGCATCCCGGTGGCCACGAGGATCGTGATCCCCTCCCGGGGCACCCCGGCGGACTCCAGGGTCTCGAGGATCGGGGGGAGGAGCACGGGGTTCGGGACCGGGCGGGTGCTGTCGCTGATGACCACGCAGGCGCTCCCCCTGCCCCGGGCGATCTCGGCCAAGGGCCGGCTCGCGATGGGCTCGGCGAGGCTCCGGGCCACCGCGCCCGTCGGGTCCGCCACGGCCGGCGGCTCCGAGGGCTCGATGACCCCGAGGAAGCCGGGGGTGGGCTCGATCTCGACCGGGATCCCCGTGGTGCCGTACTTTAGGACGACCTGCATCGCCTGACCTCCGCCGGAACGAGGGATGACCGAGGTTCCCGATCCTACCGCAAGCCCCCCGCCGGGCAAACCGCCCCTGCCCATCGACCCGCACCTGCCCGGGATCTGCGCCGCGCTGGGGCGGGACGGGGCCGCCGTGGTCGTGGCGCCCCCCGGCTCCGGGAAGACCACCCGGATCCCCCCGGCGCTCCTCGCCGCCGGGCTCCTGGGCGAGGGGACCTGCGTCGTCCTGGAACCCCGGCGCATCGCGGCCCGGGCCGCGGCCCGGTGGGTGGCCGAGGAGAACGGGTGGGGCCTCGGCCGGGAGGTGGGCTACCAGGTGCGCCACGACCGGTGCGGCACCGGGGAGACCCGGATCTGGTTCGTGACCGAGGGGGTCCTGGTGGCGCGGCTCCAGGCCGACCCGGAACTTTCGGGCGTGGCCGCGGTGGTGCTCGACGAGTTCCACGAGCGGTCCCTGGAGGCCGACCTGGCGCTCGCGTTCCTGCGGGAGGTTCGGGAGGCCCTGCGGCCCGACCTCCAGGTGCTCGTGTGCTCGGCGACGCTGGACCCGGAGCCCGTCGCCCGGTTCCTCGGCGCCCCGGTGCTCGAGGTGCCCGGCCGGCCCCACCCGGTGGAGGTCGTGTACCTGGAGAAGCCCGACCCCGATCCCCTGCCCCTCCGGGCGGCCCGGGGGGTGCGGCGGGCCTGGCCCCTCCGGCCCGGCGGGGCGGGCGACGTGCTCGCCTTCCTGCCCGGCGCGGCCGAGATCCGGGCGGCCGCCCGCCACCTGGCCGACTGGGCCGCCGGGGGCGGGATCGAGGTCCTGCCCCTCCACGGCGACCTTCCCCCCGCCCGCCAGGACGAGGCGCTCCGGCCCGGGGGGCGGCCCCGGGTGATCCTGGCGACCAACGTGGCCGAGACGAGCCTCACCCTGCCGGCGGTGCGCGCCGTGGTGGACACGGGGTTCGCCCGGGAACTGCGCCACGACCCGGCAACCGGCCTCGACCGGCTGGAGACCGTCCCCGTCAGCCGGGCCAACGCCGACCAACGGGCCGGCCGGGCCGGCCGGCTCGGCCCGGGGCTCGCGCTTCGGCTCTGGACCCGCCACGACGACCGGGGCCGGCCGGCCGAACCGCTCCCCGCCATCCGGCGCGTCGACCTCTCCCGGGCCGTCCTGGAGGTCGCGGCCTGGGGCGCCCCCGACCCGGCGTCGTTCGGGTGGTTCGAGCCGCCGGACCCGGCCCGGCTCGCCGCCGCCCTGGACCTCTTGCGGGCGATCGGGGCCCTGGGGCCCGACGGCCGGCCCACCCGCCTGGGCGAGGCCCTGCGCCGGCTCCCGCTTCCCCCGCGGCTCGGGGTCCTCGTGCTCGTGGCCGCCGAGGGGGGAGCCGCCCGGGAGGGGGCGCTCGCCGCCGCGCTCCTGGAGGAGCGGGATATCGTGCTGGGGGCCCGGGCCTTCGGGGAGGGCCGGGAGGCCCCCACCGGCCCGTCGGACCTGGAGTGGCGGATCGAACTCCTGGAGGAGGCCCACCGGGCCGGGTTCCGGCCGGAGCGGCTCCGGGCCCTGGGGCTCGACCCCGGGGCCTGCCGGGCGGTCTGGCGGGCGGCCCGGCAGATCCGGCGGCTCGCCGGTGGCGGAGCCGGGGCGGGCCCGGACCGGACCGAGGCCCTCCGCCGGGCGCTCCTCGCGGCGTTTCCCGACCGGGTGGCCCGCCGCCGGGCCCCCGGCTCGGACCGGTTCGTGCTCGCGGCGGGCGGGGGGGCGGTGCTGGACGCCCGAAGCGCGGTGCGCCGGGCCGACTGGGCGGTGGCCCTCCGGCTCGACGCGGGCGGCCGGGGCGCCCGCCGGGAGGCCACGATGCGGTGGGCGAGCGAGATCGACCCCGCGTGGCTCGAGGCCTTCCCGGGGTTCGAGACCCGGTTCGAGACCCGATACGAACCGGAATCGGGCAGGGTCGTGGCGGCCGAGGTCACGGCCTACCGGGGCCTGGTGGTGCGGGAGCGCACGGCCGCCCCCGATCCGGCCGAGGCGCTGGACCGCCTGGCCCGGGTGGCGCGGGACGAACCCGAGCGGTTCCTGGACCTCGGGCCCGAACCCAGGCGGCTCGTGGCCCGGTGCCGGTTCCTGGCCCGGGCGCTGCCCGGATCGGACCTGCCCGCCTGGGGCCCGGACGACTGGGAGGCCCTGGTGCGCCAGGCGGGGTGGGGCGCCACCTCCCGGGCCGATCTACGGGCCCTCGACTGGGCGGGGGCGATCCGGTCGTTCCTGGGCTGGGACCGCTCCTCGCTTCTCGACCGGGAGGCGCCCGACCGGATCGAGGTGCCGAGCGGCAGCCGGATCCGGGTGGACTACCCGGAGGGCGGGGACCCGGTTCTCCCCGTCAGGGTCCAGGAGGTGTTCGGGTGGGCCGAGGCCCCCCGGGTGGCCGGTGGGCGGGTGCCGGTGGTGCTCCACCTCCTCGGTCCCCACGGCCGGCCGGTGCACGTGACCTCGGATCTCCGCAGTTTCTGGGACAACGTGTACCCCGAGGTCCGAAAGGAGATGCGGGGCCGCTACCCCAAACACCGCTGGCCCGAGGACCCGTGGTCGGCCGAGCCCACCCGCCGCACCACCAAGCCCCGGAGGAAAAAATAGGCGGCAACCAGGCGCCCCCCCTTCCCCGCCATTCCCCATTCATTCCCCCCAAGAAATCACGGCTTCGCGCCCGGCCCGTCCCGGCCCTCCCGGTGCCGGGGCACCGGCAGGTACTCCACCGAGGGCACCCGGCGCACGGGCTGGGGGAAGAGGCCCATGAGCTCGTACACCGGCTGGGGAAGCTCCGTGGACACGTTGAGCCCCAGGGCCCGGGCCTCGTCGCAGGTGATCGGGTGGTCGTGGGTCCAGGTGCCGGTGGAGAGGATCTCCGCGAGTTCCTCGACCTTCTCGTCCGGGTACTTGCCCTGGAGAAGCCCCTTCACGCTGTCGCGCACCTGGCGGATCGCCTTCTGGGCCACGTCGGCCAGGATCAGGGTCTGGTCGTCGATCTTCTCGGCGGGCTTTTGCTCGAGCACCTTGAGGATGCTGGCGGCGGGCTGCTGCCCCAATTGGGGGTCCACCGGCCCCAGCACCGCGTGCTCGCCCATCACGATCTCGTCGGCGGCGAGCGCGATCAGGGTGCCCCCGCTCATGGCGTAGTGGGGCACGAACACGGTGGTCTTCGCCTTGTGCCGGGCGATGGCCCGGGCGATCTGGTACGAGGCCAGCACGAGCCCGCCCGGGGTGTGGAGCACGATGTCGATGGGCACGTCCGGGTCGGTCATCTGGATCGCCCGGATCACCTCCTCGGAGTCGTGGACGTCGATGTACCGGAACACCGGAAACCCCAGAAGGCTCATGGTCTCCTGGCGGTGCACCATGAGGATCACCCGGGACCCCCGTTCCTTCTCGATCCGGGCGATCAACCGCTTCCGGGCGGCCTCGACCATGCGCTGGCGAAACAGGGGCTGGAGGGCCGAGGCCATGAAGAAGATCCAGAAGAGGTCCAACGGGCTCATGGGCGGCCTCCTTTCCGTTCCGGCGGGACTCGGGGGGTCCAATATGGACCCGGCACCCGGGTTCGTCAAAGC
>CAZUYO010000221.1:0-5075 GCA_964624725.1 uncultured Thermodesulfobacteriota bacterium | reverse complement strand
GGGACGGGCGGTTTTTCGATTCGCCGTACCGGTACGAGCAGGTTCCCGCCGGCCTCGGCGAGGCCCACCGTCGGGAGGTGGAAGCCGAGGCCCTGGGGGCCGGCGACCGGCCCGTGGCGGTGGCCGACGGGGGCCCCCGCGACGTCGAGGGGCTCCGGTTCCGGCCCTGGGGGTTCGTGTACCTGGCGGCGCCGGGCGATCCGCCTCCACCGCGGTTTCCCGTCCCCCGCACGGGCGGGGCCGATCCGCGCACGGTGGACTTCAAGACCAAGGACCTCCTGGCGACGAGCCTGCTCGTCCCGGCCGAGGGAACGCCCGGATACCGAACCGCCCTCGACCGGGCCCTCGCCTTCGCCCCGGAGATCCCCCGGCTCCACCTTCTGGACGCCCGGCTCCGCGCGGCGGCCGGCGACCTTCCGGGGGCCGCGGCGGCGTACCGGCGCGCGGCCGCGGTCTATCCCCTCCTCACGGCCGTCTGGTGGGAATGGGGCCGCCTGCTGTACGACCGGGGGCGGTACCGCGAAGCGCTCGCGATCTGGGACCGCGGGGCCGACCGCGCCCGCCCCGTGGACCCCGAGTACTTCTTCCTCCTCGGCAACGCGGCGAACCGGCTCGGCCTCGCGGAGCGCGCCCTTCGGGCCTACGCGGACGCCGCCCGGCTCGGGCTCGACTCCCCCAGCCTCCACTACAACGCGGCCGTGGCCCTGCTCGGGCTCGGCCGCCGCGCCGAGGCCCTGGAGCGGGTCCACCGCGCGCTGGCCCTCGCGCCGGGCTACGAACCGGCTCTTAACCTTCTCAGGGATCTCGGCGGCGAATCGCGCCCAGCCGCTCCAGGTTCGCCCTAGCCCCGGCGTGTCCCGGGGCCAGGGCCAGGGCCCGCTTCCACGCGTCCCCCGCCCCTTCCAACCGGCCCATGCGCGCCAGCGCGATGCCGAGCGCGTTCCAGGCGTCCGGATCGTCGGGGGCCGCCGCGACGGCCTGTTCCAGGTGCAGGCGCGCCGCCCCCACCTCCCCCGACTCCAGGTAGGCGAGCCCCAGGTTGTAGTCCACCTGCTCGTAGTGGGGCGCCATCTGCGAAACCCGCAGCCACCACGTCACGGCCTCGTCCCTGGCCCCGCGCCGCAGGGCCACCCATCCGAGGCGGTAGGCGCTCTCGGCGTTGGGCCGGGCGTCCCAGGCCTCCCGGAACAGGCGCTCGGCCCGGCCGAGGTCCCCCGACGCCATGGCGACCCGGCCCGCCAGGTTGAGGGTGCTCTCGTCGCGGCTCCACCCGAGGAGCCGTTCGGCCGTCCGCCCCGCCCCCGGGAGATCCCCGCCGAGCAACCGGCACAGCCCCCGGAGCCAGGCCGAAGCCACGGTTTCCCCGCCCTCGTGCTCCTCGTACGCCGCCACCCATGTCAGGGCCTCCTCGATCCGTCCGGACCGCGCGGCGTAGCCCCCGAGGTCGAGAAACCCCTTCCGGTACCCGGGATCCAGGGCCGCCGCCCGGGAAAGGGCCGTCCGGGCCCCGGCGTCGTCCCCCCGCCGGAAGGCATCCAGGGCCTCGAGGGCAGCGGCGGCAGCGGCCCAGGGGCCGCCCGCGGCCCTCACCCCGCCCAGTTCGCCGGCCGTCCGCCCCGCCCGCACCTCCCCGACCCGCGCCAGGAGTTCCCGGGCGTCGTCGGGGAACCCCTTGCCGGCGAGGGCCTCGAACAGGGCGTCCCCCAGGAACCGGAGGTCCATCGGGAGATAGCCGCCCCAGGTGGAATAGGCCACGACCGCCCCGGCCGGGGCGGGCACCCGCTCCCGGAGCAGGGCGAGCGCCTCCCGGGGATCCCACAGGAGATCCCCGGGCAGGTGCGCGTCGGCCATGGCGAAGGGGTAGGCGAAAAAATCGGTGTCCAGGTCCAGCAGGGCCCCGGGGGGCAACCGGGGCAGGCCCGGCAGGGTGGTCACCTCGAACCGCCCCCCGAGCAGGTCGAACCCGAACCCGTCCTCCCCCCGGTCCCGCAGGCCGGGAAGCCGGTCCAGGCGCAGCACGCCCCGCAGGTGTCCCTGGAGGCGGCCCTTCGCCTCGGGGCTCAGCCGGCGCTCGGGCACCACCCAGTACACGGCGGCCGCGGTGCCGTCGGCAAGGCACGGGTAGAGGTAGTTCCCCAGGGTGTAGAGCAGATCCTCTCGGCGCACCCGAAACCGATCGAAGGCGGCGTGGTCCGTGCGGGCGAAGATCTCGTCCCACCGCTTCGCCCCCGCGAGCCGCCCGAGCTCGGCGAGCTTCTCCTGCGGCACGTACCGGCAGTCGTCGTGGGTGTCCACGTGCACCACGGTGGCCCCCCGCACGCCGGCGGCGTGCCACACGAGATACGAGGTGCCGTGGTTCTCCACCAGGCTCACGCCGCCCGCCCGGCGCACGACCCCCGGGAGTTCGGCCGCCCGGGCGACCGACACCCCCACCAGGGCCAACCCGGCGGCCAGCAAGGCCAGCCGCTTTACCCCGACCCGCCCCTCCCGTATCATCGGTCCATTCTCACCCAAGGACACCTCCGGCATGATCCTCTGGCTCCTCGTTCTCGCCTCGATCCTGACCGCGTCCGCACCCGCCGGCGCCGCGTTCCTCGTCGGCCGCGACGCCGCGCCCCCCGGCGCGGTGGTCCGGATGGACGACCACCAGCACGCCCTGGGGGTGTGGGCGCGCCGCGGCGGCCCGCCCCTGCCGGTGATCCACATCGACGCCCATTCCGATTTCGGCCGAGCCGTGCCCGAGGCCGACCTCGCCCCCCTCGCGGACGCCTTGCGCGCCCGCCGCTGGGCCGGCCTCGACGCGATGCTCGGCCGGGGCCGGCCCGTCTCGCTCAACAACTTCCTCTGGGCCGCGGGCCGGCTCGGGGTGGTGGGCCCGGTCACCTGGGTGGTCCCCTCCCGGGATCCGGTCGACTCCGCGGCGGTCGAGTACTTCCGCGACTTCTTTCTCCACCGCCAGTTCGACTGGTACCGGGCCGAGGACGTGGCCACCCTGCACCTCGACGACGGCGTGATCCGGGGCCGGCTGAACGGCGTCGGCATCGCCATCACGACCCTCGACGCCCTGCCGGTGCCCCACGGGCCCGTCTGGCTCGACATCGACCTCGACTACCTCATGGAGTTTTACGAGACCGACTTCTCCACCCCGATGCTCGCCGTGCTGGGGACCTTCTTCCGGGAGCTCCGGGCGAAGGGCATCCGGGCCGAGGGGGTCACGATTTCCCACTCCATCAACGGCAACTACCTGCCCCTCAAGTTCCGGTACCTGGGAGCCTGGCTCCAGGAGCTGCTCGAACATCCCGGGCGGATCGACGCACCGCCCCCGGAGGCCTGGCTCTGGCAGCGCGACGCGGAACTCCGGGAGGCGGCCCTCGACCTCGCCGGCGCCGAGGCCCTCTACCGGCGCCTTCTCGAGGTCATGCCCGAAAGCGCCGCCGTGCGGTTCAACCTGGCCCGGAACCTCTTCCTCCAGGAGCGGTTCGACGAGTGCTTCGCCCTCCTCCGGGAGGCGGCCGACCGGGATCCCGCGTACCGGCTGGGGTTTCTCAAGATCGGGGACGACTTCGCCCGGAAGGGCTGGCACGAGGGGGCCCGCCGGCTCTACGAGGAGGGCCTCCGGCGGATGCCGGGCGACGTGCGGCCCCTCATGCGGCTCGGGAACCTCCACTACAACACGGGCCGGTACGAGGGGGCGGCGGGGTATTACCGGCGCGTCCTCGAACTGGACCCCGAAAATCCCGACGCCCTGGTGTACCTGGGGGACACGTACCTCGCCCTCGGCCGGTTCCGCGAGGCCGCCGACGCGTACCGGCGGGCGGCGGCCCGGCCCGAACTCCTCGACCGGGCCCACCCCGGCGCGTGGCTCGGCTGGGCCCGGGCCCTCGAGGCCCTCGGCCGGCGCGACGAGGCCCGCCGGACCTACCGGCGGGCCCTCCAGGCGGAACGCCTCGACGCCGAGGGGCGGGCCGAGGCCTCCCGCGGCCTCGAACGGCTCGGCCGGGGCCCCTGAGGCCTGAGGCCCGGCCCCTACCGTTCCACGGCCACGATCCGAAGCCCGTCCTCCTTGCAGGGCACGTAGGCGAACCCCTCCGAGACCCATACGTTCATGGCGTAGGGGCTCTTCCCGTCGGAGGGATCGAGGTCGGGCAAGGGGGTCACCCGGACGAGGTCGAAGGTCGGCGGATCCCCCGGGTTCCGGCGGATCGTGGCGAGGCCGTAGTCCCCGAGGGCGGCGTGGACGTAGTCGCCCCCGATCATGAGACCCTGGGACTGCACGTAGGGCACCCCGAACGCCCGGAAGGCCTCGTCCCCGACCACCGCGATCTCGTCCAGGGGGTCGCCCGCCCAGAACCGGATGCCTCCCCCCGACGACGTGGCCACCACGAGGGGCGGACCGGTCCAGGCGTCCGCCCCGGTGGCCGCGGCCCGATCCTCCGGGACCGCGGCCGCGAGCCGGGGGGCCGCCGGGTCGGACACGTCCAGCACCCACACCCCGCCGTCGGCGGCCACCAGGTAGGGCTCCCGGTACCGGAGGCTCCCCCGGCCGCCCCACTCCCGGGTGCCGAACACGAACTCGGGCGCCGACGGATCGTCGGTCCGCAGGATCACGAGGACCCCGGCCCCGCCCACGGCCACGTAGACGGAGCCGTCGCCCCCCTGCCACCCGGCCACGCTGCCCGCGGTGAAGAGGGAGTACCCCCCGATCTCGGTCAGGGTGTTCACCTCCCGGGGCGCCGAGGGATCCGACACGTCGAGGATCCGCAGGCCCACGTTGTCGTCGGCCAGGAAGGCCGTCCTCCGGTCCGGGGTGACCCAGACCCCGTACACCGTGAACCCGTCCCACTGGCCGGCCACGAACGGACCGGCGGGGTCCGAGGCGTCCACCACGGCGAGCCCGTACTCGTTGGCGGCCACGTAGGCGTAGGGCTCCCGCACGAACACGAACTCGGACCAGTCCCGCCACCCGGCCCGGTCCACCCCCTGCCGGGCCTCGTCGTCGGCCGCGTCGTCGATCGCCACGGCCCCCCCCACCCTCCCGGGGTCGTAGGCCCGGCCGGCCGCCCCCCGAGCGGGGC
>CAZUYO010000220.1:0-5082 GCA_964624725.1 uncultured Thermodesulfobacteriota bacterium | reverse complement strand
CCCCCTTCGCCTTGCGGCGCTCCTCTTCCCGGACCTCGCGCCGCAGGAGCTTGCCCACCTTGCTCTTGGGCAGCATGTCGCGAAACTCGATGTAGTGGGGCACCTTGTAGGGGGCGAGCCGTTCCTTGCACCATTTGCGAAGCTCGGTGCCGCTCACGCCGCGGGCGTCGTGCTTGAGGACGACGATGGCCTTGATCCGCTCGCCCACCGCGGGGTCCTCCACCCCCACCACGCAGGCCCCCACCACGGTGGGGTGGTCCTGGAGCACCGCCTCCACCTCGGAGGCGCTCACCCGGTAGCCCTTGTATTTGATGATGTCGGCCGTGCGCTCCATGAACCGCAGGTGGCCGTCGGCCGACTCGCTCACGTAGTCGCCCATGCGGTAGAACACCTCGCCGTCGAGCTCCACGTAGGCCCGCTCGGTCTCCACGGGCTTGTTCCAGTAGCTCTTGATCGTGAAGTCCGCGGTCACCAGGAGCTCCCCCACCTCCCCCCGGGGCACGGGCTCCAGGGTCTCCGGGTCCACCACCCGGCACCGGTAGGACCGCAGGGGCCGGCCGATCACGTCGGGCTCGGGCTCCTCGTCGAGGCGTCCGTAGGCCACGTGGCCCACCTCGGTGGCGCCGTACACCTGCCGGATCGCCACGCCGGTCAACTCCCGCCACCGGTTGAACACCTCCCGGGGGAGCACGTCGCCCCCGCAGAAGCAGTACCGCAGCGTGTCGAGCCGGTACTGGTCGACCCGGTCGTGCTCCAGGATCATCCGGTACAGGGCCGGCACCCCAAGGAACCACCGCACCCGGTGGCGCTCGATCTCCCGGAGGATCGCGTCCACGTGGGGCACCGGCATGAGCACGGCGGTGTTGCCGAAGTTGAGGCCCGCCGCGATCAGGAACCCCTTGGCCATGATGTGGTAGAGGGGGTTCACCATGATGATCCGGTCGGTCCCCTCCTCGATCCCCGGGGCCAGGACCTCCTCCATCACGTCGCGGATGTAGCCCACCTCGGTGGCGTGGTTGCCCGGCACGCCCTTGGGGAACCCGGTGGTGCCGCCCGTATACATGATGTAGGCCAGGTCCCGCCAGGGATCCACCTCCACCCGGGGCGGGTCCGGCCGGTGGGCCTTGAGGAGGTCGCCGAACCACACCACGTGCTCGCCCCGGGCCACCTTGCCCCGGGGAATCCGGTCCAGGAGGTGGCCCACGGCCGTTTTCCACCGGGGCAGGAGTTCCGTGAGCGTGGTCACCACGATGCGCCGGAGCCCCGTGCGCTCGAACACCTCCTGCACGTAGCCGAAGTTCGTGTCCTGGCACACCACGGTCTCGACGCCCGCGTCCTCCACCAGGTACTGGAGCTCGTGGGCCGTGTAGATGGGCGACACGGGCACCACCACCGCCCCGATCCGCTGCACCGCGAAGTTCGCGACGACCCACTGGGGGCAGTTGGCCAGGTACAGCATGACCCGGTCCTGGGGGCCCACCCCCAGGGCGGCCAGGGCCGTGGCGAACCGGTCCACGGCCTCCCGGAGCCACCGGTACGAGTAGCGTTGGCCCAGGTACACCAGGGCCGGCCGGTCCGGGTGCCGTTCGGCCATGGCGAAAAACCGGCTATAGGTGTACTCGCGGCCCCCGTCCTCGGGGATCCGGAGCCCCTCCAGCGTGTACTTGCGTTCCATCGGCGCCTTCATCCCATGCCCCCGAGGTAGGCCGCGCGCACGTCGGGGTTGTCCATGAGCTCCTGGCGGGTGCCCTCGAGCACGGTGGAGCCGTTCTCCACGATGTAGGCGTAGTCCACGTAGGGCAGCACCGGCCGGGCGTACTGCTCGGCCACGAGCACGGTGACCCCCCGTTCGTCGCGGATCTGGGGCACCGAACGCATCACGTCGTGCTGGATGGCCGGGGCCAGGCCCAGGAGGGGCTCGTCGAGGAGCAGGAGCCGCGGCTGGGCCATGAGCGCCCGGCCGATCGCCACCATCTGCTGCTCGCCCCCGCTCAGAAACCCCGCCTGGCGGCGCCGCAGGTCCCGGAGCCGGGGGAAGAGATCCAGCACGAACTCCAGGGTCTCCCGGGCCTGGGCCCGGGTGGCCAGGTAGCCCCCGATCTTCAGGTTCTCGAGCACGGTGCACTCGGGAAAGAGCCGGCGGCGTTCCGGGCAGAGCACGATGCCGCGGCGGGCCCGCTCGTGGGCCTTGAGGTGGCCGATGGGCTCGCCCTCGTAGAGGATCTCCCCGAACTGGCTGATCCGCTCCCCGCCCCGCACCTTCTCCTTGTAGGCGATGTCCAGGAGCACCCCGCTCACCGCGTACATGAGGGTGCTCTTTCCGGCGCTGTTCGCCCCGAACACCCCCACGATCCGGCCCTTGTCGCACCGGAGGCTCAGGTTGTTCAGGGCGAGCATGTTCTCGTAGAACACCAGGAGCTCCCGGACCTCTAGCATCCCGTCTCCTCCGATCCCAGGTAGGCCTCCCGCACCTTGGGGTGGGCCGTGACCTCCTCGGGGGTTCCCTCGGCGATCTTCTCGCCGTAGGAGAGGGCCACGACCCGCCGGGCCACCTGGAACAGCTCCTTGAGCCGGTGCTCGATCATGAGGATCGTCAGACCCTGCTCGTTGAGCTTGTGGATCAGGGGCACGAGGCTTGCGATCTCGCTCGCGGAGAGCCCCGAGAACACCTCGTCGCAGATGATCACGTCGGGGTTCAGGGCGAGGCACCGGCCGAGCTCCAGGCGCTTCAGGTACCCCGTGGGAAGCGTTCCGGCGGGCTGGTAGGGCACCCGGGAGTCCCGCTCGAACCCGAGCTCCTCGAGGATGTCGAGGGCCACGGTGTCGCGGTCGCCGTGGCGGCCGCCCCCGCGCCAGCCGCCGGTCCGGCGGGCCCGGGGGGAGCACAGGGGCACGACCAGGTTCTTGTAGGCCGGCAGGGAGTGGTAGGGCCGCATGATCTGGAACGTCCGGGTGACCCCGAGCTGGGCCACCCGGTGGGGCGCGAGGCCCGTGATGTCGCGGCCCCGGAAGAACACCTTCCCGCGGGTCGGCTTCAGGAACCCCGTGATGCAGTTGATCAGGGTGGTTTTCCCCGACCCGTTGGGCCCGATGATGCCCACCACCTCGCCGGGGGCCACCGTGAAGCTCACGTCGTCCACGGCCCGCACCCCGCCGAAGTGCATGGACACGTTCCGGAGTTCCAGGATCGGCCCGGCGCTCATACCTCCACCCACCTTTCGAACTGCTCGTATTTTCGCCGGGCGAACACCAGGATCCCCTCGCTCCGGAACACCACGAACCCGGCGAGCACGAGCGAATACACCACGATCCGGAGCGAGCCGAAGTCGCGCAGCAGCTCCGAGAGCGGCACCAGCAGGAGGCTCCCCAGCACCGGCCCCACCAGGGTGCCCCCGCCTCCGATCACGGTGGCCGCGATGGGCATGATGGACAGGTCGAGGGCGAAGGCCGAGATGCCCACGTTCCGGTACATGTGGACGTAGTAGGCCCCGGCGAAGCACCCCAGGAGCGCCGCCAGGAACACCGCCTTGAACCGCACCGCGGTCACGCTGATGCCCGAGGCCCGCACCGACTGGTCGTTCTCCTTCACCGCCCGGATCACGAGCCCGGCGTCCTCGGCGAGATACCGGCGGAGCCCGAACACCCCGACCAGGAGCCCCAGGATCAGGCCGTACGACTCGGTCCAGGCCGACGAAAACCCCGTGAGCCCCCGGAACCCCTCGGTGCCGCCCAGGATGTCGGCCGCCTCGATGATCCGGGTCATGAGGAGCGGGTACATCAGGGTCACGATGGCGAAGTAGATGCCCCGCAGCGGCAGACACGGCCAGATCAGCACGGCGCAAAACGCCGCCCCGACGACGGTGGCCAACCCGATCGCCAGGGCCGGCGGCAGGCCCCACTCGGTGTTCAGGAGCGCGGCCGCGTAGCCCCCCACCCCGAAGAAGAACGCCCCGCCCAGGCACACGAGCCCCACCTGGTTGGCCAGGAAGTCGAAGGCCACCGACAGGAGCCCCAGCACGCACACCGAGAGCGCCACCCGGTGCCAGTAGGGCCAGGGCGCGAGCAGCACGGGCAGCGCCAGGAACCCCACGATGAACACGAGCCGGGGGCCCAGGAGGTAGGCGAGCTCCTCCCAGGAACCCAGGGCGTAGATCGTCTCGGCCCGGGCCTTGATGCCCCGGTCGATCCGTTCCTTCCGGCGTTGGGGTTGCGCGCTCACACCCGCTCCTCCAGGGACTTCTGCCGGCCGAAGAGACCCGAGGGCCGGACCACCAGGGTCACCACGATCGCCAGGAGCATCACCACCATCTGGTAGTGGGGTTTTCCGTAGGCCACGGTCACGTACTGGGAGAACCCGAGGAGGAACGAGGCCAGCACCGTGCCGATCCAGCTTCCGAGCCCGCCCACCACGCACACGGCCAGGGCGTACACGAGCACCTTGTAGCCCTCCTCCACCACGATGTTCCCCAGGGGGAAGATCACCACCGCCGCGAGCCCGGCCAGGGCCGAGCCCAGGGCCACGGCGAGCGTCCCGGTGCGGTCGGAGTCGATCCCGAGCATCATGGCGGCCCGCTCGTCCTGGGCGATGGCCCGCAGCGCGAGCCCCGTGCGGGAGAACCGGGTGTAGGCCCACAGGCCCACCAGGAGCCCCGCCCCCACGGCCACCACGAGCACCCGCTGGTGGTCCAGGGGCACGTCGAAGGGGAACACCACCCCGTCGGAGATGACCGGCAGGGCGTGGGTGCCCCCCCGGAATCCCCACCACCGCAGCCCTTCCAAGATGGCCAGCCCGATGGCGTAGGAGGCGATCACCTCCGACATCTCCATGCCCCGGATCCGCTTGAGCACCAACTGGTAGAGGAGCGTCCCCGCGAGGGCGGCCACCCCGAGGGCCCCCGCCACGGCCAGGGGGTAAGGGAGCCCCAGGCGGTGCGCGAACGCCCAGGCCACGAACCCGGTCATGACGTAGAGCGCCCCGTGGGCGAAGTTGGGCAACCGGCTCACCCCGTAGACCAGGCTGAACCCGAAGGCCATCAGGAGAAGCACCACGCTCTGCACGAATCCGTAGACGACGATGTCCAT
>CAZUYO010000219.1:0-5103 GCA_964624725.1 uncultured Thermodesulfobacteriota bacterium | reverse complement strand
GCGGGGCATTCGCCGGCGGCCACGGTGGGGGCCGGCAGGAGCGGACAGTCGTGGGCCGTGCAGCGCTCGCAGTGGCGGGTTCGGCCGTTCTCGCAGCCCCGGATGGCGTAGCAGCGGGAACAAAGGAGAATCCGGGCCACGGTCTCTACGCCTCCTCCACCCCCAGTCGGCGCTTCACGCGGGCCGCCCCGATCACGAGGACGGCCCCGAGGAGCAGGAGCATCTGGGTCTCGGACAGATGGACTCCCCGGGTCCAGAGGGTCCCGAGCGCCCCTCCGGCGAGGGCGCTTCCCAAGAGCATCCGTGTCATCGTGCATCCTCCCGGTCTGCGGCGGGGGCCGTTCCACCCCGCGGCGGTCGCATGGGAAAGCCGTTTCCCATTCCCACCACATGCAGGACCCGTGCCCTCGATTTCCGGCCATTCGGAGCCCTGAAGTGGAAATCCATTTCCCATTCTGGGTACGCCGAGGCCAATCCTTTTCCCACCCCGTTCCTGCCCGGGATGTCGGCGACGATCCGCTTTTTTCGCTAACCGCGTTTTGCGTTCACGGGAAAATCTTCTATCCTTGTCCTACCCTCACTTCCCATCGTGCCATTTCCGGCCCAAACAGCTTTCGGAAAGGTCTCGCAGATGTCCAACGAACCGAGCGCCAAGTTCGTCCGCCGCGCGTTCGTGCGCACCGCCATCCGCCGCACCCTCGGCATCGGCCTCCTGGTGGGGCTCGTGTACGGGACCGTGGCCCTCGTGTACGCGAGCAAGACCCTCTACAAGGTCAAGCTCAACTACGCCGTGGTCCTGGAAAAGCTCGGCGGGGAGCGCCGGGCCGTGACCGAGGTGGGCTGGCACGTGCGGCTCCCCTACTTCACCCGCATCGAGCAGGAGGTGCCGCTCATGAACCAGCAGATGCACCTCGGCGGCCAGGCGGAGCCGATGCGGATCATCTCCAAGGAGAACGTGGCCATCTGGGCCTCCGGGGTCATGACCTACCGGATCCGGGATCTCCACCAGTGGGCCATCGAGAACCTGGAGGCCCACCGGCTCCTCCAGGCCGACTACGACGGGATCGTGAAGGACATTCTCCAGGCCCAGGAGGTGGACCGGCTGGTGAGCGACCGGGAGCGGATCAAGGAGGAGATCTACCGGGCCCTCAAGAGCCGGCCGGTGAACGAGGGCGGGCCCACCCTGGAGGAGAAGTACGGGATCGAGGTGGTGAGCTTCGTCCTAAAGGAGACCCGGTTCGGCGACAAGCTGGTGGAGGCCACCGAGGAGAAGAAGCGCCGGGAACTCATCGCCGAGGCCGAAAACTACGCGGCCGACCAGGAGGCGAGCCGGATCCGCAAGCTCTACCGGGCCTACACCGAGAGCATCCGGGAGCTCCAGCGCACGGTGGGCCGGCCCGACGGGTCCACCGACGTGGCGCTCCTGAACTTCCTCACCCAGCAGAAATGGGCCACGGCCTACGAGAAAAACCCCGGGGGCCGGAACACCGTGGTGATCCAGAACACCCAGGTGCCGCCGGCCCTCACCCTGCCCCCGGCCCAGGAGCCCTGAGATGGCCAAGCGCCTCACCCGCCAGGTGCGCACGGTGCGCCTCCCCGAGGCGCGGATCCGGGAGATCGAGGACCTGGTGGCGTCCTGGCCCCAGGAGACCAAGGCGTTCATGCGGGCCCGGCTCCACCAGTACAAGCCCCCCACCGGCCTCGTGAACGCCGCCCTGGACGGCCTGGTGTCCCTGTTCGTGCCCCAGCCGCCCCGGGCCTTCCGGACCCTCAAGGACCCGGCCATCCTCACGGACTGGCAGCGGCGGTTCGAGCTGTCGGGCGAGACGAACCCCCGGCAGGCCTGGAACCGGATCCTGGAAAAGGAGGTGAGCGCCAGCGACTACCACTACCTCCTGTGGCTCCTGGACCGGGAACTCTCGGACGTGTTCGTGCCCGAGCCGATGCGCCGGCTGTTCGAGAAGCTCTACCGGGCGTTCCTCCGGAAGGAGTACCTCAAGGACCCCGAGGTCCCCAAGGCCCCCCTGGTGCTGGTGATCGGCCCGAGCGGCAGCGGCAAGTCGGCCACCGTGACCCAGGCGATCGAGGAGGTGATCTTCCGCGACGAGGTGCGGCCCGAGGTGGACCTCAAGCTCAAGAAGGAGGAGCGGCTCCGGGACGAGCCGTTCTGGCGCACCCTCGAGGCCGTGGACCCGACGCTGGCCGAGGAGATCCACCGCCGCCGGAAGCTCCGGTTCTACCGGGCGCTCGCCCGCACGCCGGTGGTGCGCCGGGTGTTCCAGAAGCGCATCGGCCGGCACCTGGCCGAGCTCGAGGAACAGGGCATCTGGGTGGACTACAGCGTGGTCACCCCCAACGACTACCAGACGGCCCTGGCGGGCGAACCGGGGAACTTCTTCCGCAAGGCCATGGGCGACCCCCGGCGCACCTCGATCCGCCACGTGGAGGAGGCCCACGCCGCCTTCGGCCGGGCCGACGACCGGGGGGCCGCCGTGGCGAGCCAGCAGCAGACCCTGGTGGACACCGCGAACATCATCCTGGACGAGATCATCCAGGGCCGGCGCGACTGCCTCCTGGTGGCCACCACGGACCAGCCCGAGCGGATCGACGCGGCGATCTACCGGCGGTTCGTGGAGAAGGGCCGGATCATCGAGGTCTCGGAGTTCTGGCAGGAGCCCGAAAACCTCCGGGAGGTGATCCGGATCGAACTCAGGCGAAACGACATCGCCGTGGGGCCCGGGCCGGCGCCCGGCCGGGTGACCCCCGAGGACCTCGCGGCGGCCGTGGAGCGCATGGCGCCGCTCTTTACCGAGCGGGCCCTCAAGCTCACCCCGGCCTACGTGCGAAAGCTCGTCCACTCGGTCATCGAGATCAAGGGGGACTTCCGGCCCGGGTACCTCGACGACCCCATGCTCATGCGCACCGCCTTCGAGCAGGTGGCCCGCAACGCCTACGGCGACCTTTACAAGCGGGTGGTGGACCGCATGGACCGCCGGGTGGGGTGGGACGAGTACGTGGGCGAGATCAAGAACCTCTTCTCCGAGATGGCCAACAACTGCCTCTACTACGGGGCCGCCGAGGAGAAGGGGGTGGTGCTGAGCGGGCCGCCCGGGAGCGGGAAGACCTTCCTCGTGCGGGCCTGGCTCAGCGAGAACCGCGACGTGCACGACATCTCGGTGCGGCCCACCGACCTCATGGACCCGGCGAACCCCATCGACGGCACGGTCCAGAACCTGGAGCGGGTGTACGACATCGCCAAGATGATCGCCCCGGCCGTGGTGTTCTTCGACGAGGCCGACGCCATCGCCCCCCGCCGGAGCGCCTCGGGCGGAAGCCCCCAGGACAAGATCACGAACAAATTCCTGAACATCATCGACGGCGAGGTGCCCCTGAACCGGGTGTTCACCGTGCTCACCACGAACCGGCTCGACATCCTCGACCCGGCCCTGGTGCGCTCGAAGCGGCTGAAGGCTTTGGAGGTCACGGGCCACCTGCGAAAGGCCGACATCCTGGGCATCCTCGAGAAACGGCTCGAGGGCGTGCCCCTGGGGCCGGGGCTCGACCTGGCGGCCCTGTACGAGGCGGCCGCCCCGGTGTCCCAGACGCCGGCGGATTTCGCGGCGTTCGTGGAAAAGGCCGTGGGGCTCCGGCGCACCGAGTTCGAGGTGATCCTCCGGCTTCGGGCCCTGGTGGAGGCCCCCAACGAGGCCAAGGAGAACTTCGTCAAGTTCAACCTGAAGACCCTGGCCGGGATCCTCGAGGCGGTGGACGCCCCCCACACGATCCGGTCCGACCTCAAGGCCCGGCCCCTGGAATTCCTGAAACACTACTACGACCTGCTGGGGCTCCTGGAGGGCATCGAGCGGCCCGAGGACTACCCCCTCACCCGGGCCCACCTCCTGGCCGCCCGCCAGGAACTCGGCCAGAGCCCCACGAAGAAGGGCAAGGTCCAGCTCGACGAGTTCCTGGGGGCCGAGCTCAGCCAGGAGCCCCAGGTGGGGTTCATCATCGGCGTGGGCGCCAACGACGTGACCGGCATGCTCCTGCCCATCGCCACGAGCCTCATGTACAACTTCTCCCCCGAGAAGGTGCTCGTGACCGGTGCCGTTTCGAGCTCGGCCCCCAACGCCGCGGAGCTCGACATGGCCGTGCAGATGACCCAGCAGTCGGCCAAGGAGGCCTTCACCCTGGTGGAGAACTACCTCCAGAGCCTCGCCCCCCGGATCAACGTCCCCCGGGTCCTGGGGGAGTTCCTGGACCGCTACACCATCCACCACCAGCTCCTCTCCGCCTCCTACACCGTGGGCGGCCCGTCCGCCGGCTACGCGCTCGCCATCAACACCCTCTCGGCACTCCTCCACCTGCCGGTCGCCAACGACTTCGGCATCACGGGCGCCCCCTGGACCAAGGGGGTGAAACGGGGCGAGGTGGGCAGCTCGGTGATCATCGGGGGCCACAAGAAGAAAGCCGAGAAAGTCCTGCAACATCTTCGTCGCATGTATATGCCGTTGCAGAACTATCGCGATCTGGAGACCGACTACCTGCTCGCCTACTGGGAGCAGGGCAAGGACATCCTGGGGGTGACCCATTTCGGCGATCTGGTGCCCGAGGTGCTCTGGCTCGGCGAGGACTACGAGGAGAAGCTGGAGCGGCTGGTGGAGACCCGGATTCGGTACAAGCTCCGGAAGTACCGGGGGGAGCCCCCGCCCCGGGAGCTCAAGCAGGAGATCCTGGAGCTCAAGGCCGAGCTCCGGGCCGCCGCCGAGGAGGAGCTCGTGCGCCGGATCGACGCGATCCGGGCCTACCTCCAGACCCCGGACCGGGACCCCCACCTCTCGCTGGAAGAGATCTTTCGGCACCACCGAAGCCGGCGGCTCTTCGGCCTGGTGGGCTTTCGCACCCGGTGGCGGCGGCCGCCCCAGGAGGTGGAGAGGCAGACCTAGTGGTCCGTCTCTCAAAAAATATGCAACTTGCGGTGGTGGGGCTGGGGGGGCCGACGAAGCGCGACGGCCGAGCGGATTGGGCCGCCCGGCGCCAGGGGAGCGGCTGCGGCGCGTGCCCTCACGCGCCGCAGCGGACCGCGCCGAGGCGACCCCTGCGAGG
>CAZUYO010000218.1:0-5105 GCA_964624725.1 uncultured Thermodesulfobacteriota bacterium | reverse complement strand
GCCTCAATGGGCCTCGGCCCAGTTGGGGCCGATCCCCACCTCGACCCGAAGGGGTACGGCGAGTTGGGCCGCCCCCTCCATGGCCTCCCGTACCCGGTCGGCGCACTCCTCGGCGCGGTCCTCGGGGGCCTCGAGCACGAGCTCGTCGTGGACCTGCAGGAGCAGCCACCCCGGGCTCCCCCGTTCCCCGAGGGCCCTCGCGGTGCGGATCATCGCCACCTTGATGAGGTCGGCGGCGGTTCCCTGGATCGGGGTGTTCACGGCGAGCCGTTCCCCGAACTCCCTCTGGGCCCGGTTGCGGGATCGGAGCTCGGGGATCGGCCGGCGCCGGCCGAAAAGGGTCTCGGCATACCCGGTCGTTCGCGCCCTCTCCACCAGCCCGTCCAGGAAGCCCTTCACCGCCCCGAACTGGTGGAAATAGGCCTCGATCATCTTCCGCGCGGTCTCCTGGGTCACCCCGAGCTGGCGGGCCAGACCGAAGGGGCTCATGCCGTAGAGGATCCCAAAATTCACGGTCTTGGCCTCCCGGCGCATGCGCTCGTCCACCCGCTCCGGGGGGACGCCGAAGATCCGGCTCGCGGTCTCGGTGTGCACGTCGCGGCCCGTGCGAAACACCTCCAAAAGCGTCGGATCCCCGGAAAGGTGAGCCAGGATCCGAAGCTCGATCTGCGAGTAGTCGGCGCTCACCAGGAGGTGTCCCGGATCGGCCACGAACGCCTGGCGGATCCGGCGCCCCTCCTCGCCCCGGATCGGCACGTTTTGGAGATTGGGGTTCGAGGAACTCAGCCGGCCCGTGGCCGTGACCGTCTGGTGGAAGGTGGTGTGGATGCGGCCGTCCTCGGGATCCACGAGCTTCGGCAGGGCGTCGAGGAACCCCGACTTGAGCTTCGCGAGGCTCCGGTGCTCCAGCAAGAGCGCCGGCAGGGGGTGCAGCGCCGCCAGCTCCTCGAGCACCGAGGCGTCGGTGGAAAACCCCGTGGCCGTTTTCTTGACGACGGGCAGCTTGAGCTTTTCGAAGAGGATCCGGGAGAGCTGTTTGGGGCTGTTGGGGTTGAACCGCTCGCCCGCGGCCTCAAAGATCCGCGCCTCGAGCGCCTCGAGCCGGCTCCCGTGCTCCCGGCTCAAGGCCTCGAGGGCACCCACATCCACCCGGATCCCCCGCGCCTCCATGTCGGCCAGGATCGGGATGAGGGGGTTTTCGATCTCGTCGTACAGCCGGCGAAGCCCCGCCGCCTCCAACTCCCCGCCCAACACGGCGGCCAGCCGGCGGGCCGA
Source organism: uncultured Thermodesulfobacteriota bacterium (assembly GCA_964624725.1). GTDB lineage: Bacteria > Desulfobacterota > Deferrisomatia > Deferrisomatales > Deferrisomataceae > Deferrisoma. Next base: position 3,830 of record CAZUYO010000218.1, on the reverse strand, counting down.
GGCGGCCTTCCCCCCCGGACGGTCGTCGAGCGCCACCCCCCGGCTCCGGGCCAGGTCGTCCAGGGGATACGCCCGGCGCCCCGGGACCAGCAGGTAGGCGGCCACCTCGGTGTCGAACCGGATGCCCTCGAGCCGGACGCCGTGCCGGACCAAGTCCCGGCGGGCTTCCTTGAGCCCGTGGCCCACCACCGGCACACCCGGGTCCTCCAGCCGCACGCGCCACCCCTCGGGGATCGCGGCCGTCCCCACCCGGACGGCTTCCTCGGCGTCGGCGAGGTCCCACTCGTCCTCGCCGGCCGCGGCGACCCCCACCCACGCCCGGTCGGGCTCGGCCCCCGGGGCCGACCCCGGTTCTCCCCCCACCCGTTCGCCCTCGTCCGCGAGCCCGAACTCGTCCAGAAGCCGGTGGAACTCCAGTTCCCGCAGGAGCCTCGCCAGCTCCGCCCGATCCGGCTCCCGCCGGCGCAGCGACGTCGGGTCCACGTCGAGGGCCAGGTCCGTGGCGATGGTGACCAACCCCCGGTTGGCGAGCGCCCGGTCCCGGTTCTCCCGGAGCGCCGCGCCGCGCTTTCCCCCCACCTGGTCGGCGTGCGCGAGCACCTCCTCCAGGGACCCGTACCGGTTGAGCAACTTCGCCGCCGTCTTCACCCCGATCCCGGGCACGCCGGGGACGTTGTCGACCGTGTCCCCGGTGAGGCTCAAAAGATCCACGATCCGCCCGGGCCCCACGCCGAAGCGTTCCCGCACCGCGTCGGGGTCGGTGATCCGGTCGCGCATGGTGTCGAGGAGCCGGATCCGGTCGGAGACCAGCTGACAGAAGTCCTTGTCTCCGGTGACGATCCAGACCTCGTGCCCTTCCCCGGCCAGCCGGGTCGCCAGCGTGCCCAGAACGTCGTCGGCCTCCACCCCCGGCACCTGGAGCACCGGCACCCCCATGGCCTCCAGAAGCTTCAACGCATACGGGATCTGGGGCTTGAGGTCCTCGGGGGTCTCCTCCCGGTTGGCCTTGTACTCGGCGTAGGCGGCGTGGCGCTGGGTGGGGCCGGGCGCGTCGAACACCACGGCGATGCCGTCCGGAGCCTGCTCCCGCAGGGCCTTCAGGACCATGGTCGCCAACCCGTACACCGCCTGGGTGGGCAGCCCGGTCGAGGTCCGGAGCCCCTGGATCGCGTGGTAGGCGCGGTAGAGCAGGTTGGTGCCGTCCACCAACACGTAGCGGGCCATGCCCTACTCGATCCGCATGCGGGCCTCGTGGACGACCTCGCCGTCCACGGTGCGCACCTCGACGATCCAGTCCCCCTTCCACTCCGGGAGGATCCGCTTCGTGCTCCAGGTGCGCCAGGACGGCCCCTCCACGTCGAGGGGCACGATGGCCATCTCCCGGCCGTCGTAGATCCAGACGTGGAGCACCTGGTCCGCCCCTCCGGCCCCGACGATCTGGGTGAAGAACGTCACCTCCCCCACGTCGGCCGGGAACACCGTGGCCTCCCCCACCGGCTCCCGGGCCTCCACGGCCCGGCAGAAGGCGCTGCGGGCCACCGCGATGCCGGCCCACGCCGGCGACACCCCCAGCGCGACCGCCATCCAGATCCCCATCGCGGCGGCCAAGGGGCCCATGCCCCTCAACCGCCGGTGGTCCCACCGTTGCCGTTTCGTCTGCCCCATGGCGTCCTCGCTCCGAAGCCCTTCCCGCGTAGGTGCCGGATGCGGGCCGGCGCCCGTTTCGGACCCGGCCCCCGACCGCGCCCCCCGTGGGTGTTGCGACGCCGGGTCCCTCACCCCTGGAGCAGGCGGGCCGCCTCGACCGCGAAATAGGTCAGGATCAGGTCGGCCCCGGCCCGCTTGATGCTCAGGAGGCTTTCCATCATGAGGCCGGCCCCGTCGCCCCACCCCAAGCGCTCCATGGCCTTCACCATGGCGTACTCGCCGCTCACGTTGTAGGCGGCCGTGGGGTAGCCGAAGGTGTCTTTCACCTTGCGGATCACGTCGAGATACGGCAGGGCCGGCTTCACCATCACGATGTCGGCGCCCTCGCGGATGTCGAGGTCCACCTCCCGCAGGGCCTCCTCGGCGTTCGCCGGATCCATCTGGTACGACCGCCGGTCGCCGAACTTGGGGGGCGACTCGGCCGCGTCCCGGAACGGACCGTAGAAGGTGCTGGCGAACTTGGCCGCGTAGGCCATGACCGGCACGTCCCCGAACCCCTCGGCATCGAGGGCCGAACGGATGGCCCCGACCCGGCCGTCCATCATGTCGGAGGGCGCGACCATGTCGGCCCCGGCGCGGGCGTGGCTCAGGGCCTCGCGCACCAGGAGCTCCAGGGTCTCGTCGTTGGCCACGTCGCCGTCGCGGATCACCCCGCAGTGGCCGTGGTCGGTGTACTCGCACAGGCACACGTCGGTGATCACACACAGGTCCGGCACGGCGTCCTTGAGGGCGCGCACGGCCCGCTGCACGATGCCCTCGTCGTCGTAGGCGCCGGACCCAACGGCATCCTTGTGGTCGGGAATCCCGAACAGGATCACCGCCGGCACCCCGACCTCCCACGCCGTGCGGGCCTCCTTGACCGCCTCGTCCACCGAGAGCTGGAACTGCCCGGGCATGGAGGCGATGGGGTTGCGGACCCCCGTGCCCTCCCGCACGAACAGCGGGTAGATGAAATCGTCCGGGGTGAGCACGGTTTCCCGCACCATCCGGCGCAGGGTCTCGTTCCGGCGCAGCCGGCGCAAGCGTAACCGGGGGAACTCCATGGATGGCCTCCTTCTCGATGGGTGGAAAGCCGGGAAACCGGGGGAGCCGGGAGGCGTTGCCCCTCGCGTTTCCGGCCTCGCGGGTTGTGCGGGCCCCCCGGCGCCCGGAGCCACCGGGGGAACCGGCGGGGCCCGGCGGTTCCCGGTCACCCGTAGCGGTAACAGATCCCCATGCCCCCCATGGGGTACCGCCACGCGATATTCGCATGGGGGCACACCAGGCGGCAGGCCCCGCACTCCAGGCAGTTCTCGAAGCTGATGACGAGCCGGCCGGCCTCCTCGCTCCATCGGTACGTGCCGGCCGGGCACACCGTGGTGCACTCGCGCCGCTCGCACCCGGCGCAGGTCGCCTCGTCCACGAGCCCGAGATGGGACACCCGGTCGGGCCGCACCTCGTTGGCCGCCAGGCGCTCCTCCACGGTGGGGGGACGTTCCGCTCGTCGCGTCACCGCCGCCTTCCTCCCGGCCTTCGGTGGCCGCTACCAGTTCCTCGCCAGATATTCCAGGACCTTGTCGGTTTTTCCGTACCCCAAGATCCGCAGGGCGTTTCGCATCTGAAACGCCGTGGTCGCAAACGGCCAGATCCCGATGCGGCGCTGGAACAGGTCCCAGATCTCGGCCCCCCGCTCCGAGCGCGGCCCGCCGCCCACCCGGAGCCACGCCTCCGCCATCTCGGCAAACGCGGCCGGCCACCGGGTGAACACGTGGGGGTTCTGCTCCAAAAACCCCGGCCAGGCGCGGTAGTGGGCCATATCCTGGAGCACGAAACTCTCCTCGAGCCGCCTGCGGTACCCGGAAAGGGTCGCGGACGAGAAATCCCCCTTCCGATGGGCCTCGACCGCCGTCTGGCCGGCCATCCGGCCCGAGGCCATCGCGTAGTTGGACCCCTCGTGGCTCGGGGAGGTGCTCACCAGCCCGGCCGCGTCCCCGACCAGGAGCACCCCGTCCCGGAACAGGATCGGCAGCCGGTCGTAGCCCGTCTCGGGCAGCAGATGGGCCCCGTACTCCAGAAGTTCCCCGCCCCGCACGAGCGGGGCCACGGCCGGGTGGGCCTTGAACCGGTTGAGCAGATCGGCCGGG
>CAZUYO010000217.1:0-5139 GCA_964624725.1 uncultured Thermodesulfobacteriota bacterium | reverse complement strand
GCCGCTATCAGGTTTGGGAACTCCCGGTCGAACCACGCCCGGGCCTCGGCGTGGTCCGGGAAGGTTTTCTCCCAGGCCCGGAACCGGGCCCCGTGGCGCCGGCCCTCGGCCGGGCCGTGGCGGACGTGGAGGAGGTGGTGCACGAGTTCGTGGTGCACCACCGAGGCCACGGCCGCCCGCGGCACCCCGGGTCGGTCGAGAACGGGATGGACCCGGATCACGGCCGGCGGGCCGGGGCTGTAGGACCCCACCCGCACCACCCGGCGGCCCGGGCTCCGGCGCCGCCCCCAGGAGACCGCCACCGGCGGGAGCCCCCCGAACCCCGGCAGGCGAAGGAGTTCCTCCAGGATCTCGGCGAGGTCATGGGCCCGGCCCCGGGGCCGCACCACCACCCGCTTCGGCCGGGGTTCGCCCCGGTGCCGGCGGAAGTGCTCCAGGGCCGGCCCGAGCCGGGTTCGGTCCCCGTCCAAGAGAAACCGGCCGAGCCCCTCCCACACCTCGGGCGGGGCGTGGCGAAACGAGCGGTGAAGCCGCACCGTGACCTCCCCGGCCGACCGCCGAACCGAGGCGTACACCCGGCGGTTCTCCGTCCACACCCACCGCACCGGCCCCCCGAGGCGTGCCGAAAGGGCCTTCTCCACGGCCTCCCTGCCGCCGACCCGCGGGTTCACCCCTCCGCCTCCCGCCGCAGGTCCCGGAGCCGGACCAGGATCTCCTCGATCAGGGCCTCCCGCACCACTCCCAGGGGCACCGGGGCGTGGTCGGCCACCCGGGTCATGGGCACCCCCACGAGGCCGCAGGGGGTGAAGTGCCGGTACACCCGGGGGTCGTTCGCCACGTTCACGGCGATGCCGTGCCGGGTGATCCAGCGGCGCACGGCCACCCCGATCGAGGCGATCTTGGCCGGCCCCACGAACACCCCCACGGGGTCCCGGCCCGGCCGGGCGGGGATGCCGAACCGCTGGAGCGCGGCGGCCCCGGCGTCCTCCAGGGCCCGCACGTACGCCCGGAGGTCCCGGCCCCGGGTCCTCAGGTCCACGATGGGGTAGATCACCACCTGGCCGGGACCGTGGTAGGTGGCCCGGCCTCCCCGGTCCACGGGCACCACCTCGACCCCCCGGGCCCGCCACTCCTCGGCCGAGAGCCCGGCGTCGCCCGGCTGGGTGGACCGGCCCAAGGTGATCACCGGCGGGTGCTCGAGGGCCAGGAGGATCTCGGGGCCTTCGCCCCGCAGCAGGGCCTCCCCGAGGCGCTTTTGCAGTTCCCAGGCCTCCCGGAACCCCACCCGGCCGAGCCGGCGGACCTTGGGGTCGGTCATGCCGGCTCCGGGCGGATCCGGGCCACGACCTGGTCGGGGGCCACGTCGGCGCCGGCCTCGGCCAGCACCTCCACCACCACGCCGTCCACCTCGGCCTCCACCTCGAACACGGCCTTGTCGGTTTCGACCTCGAACAGGACGTCGCCGTCCCGCACCCGGGCGCCCGGCTCCACGTGCCACGCCACGAGCACGGCCGTGCCCACGTCGTCGCCCAGCCGGGGCACCCTCACCTCCACCAGCGCGCTCATCCGATCTCCTCCTGACGGGCCCGGAGCCCGGCCTCGATCGCCTGCGCCAGACGATCCGCGTCCCCCCGGAACCCGGCCGCCCTGAGGGTGGTCAGGAACTCCCGGTGGGGCCGGCCGCGGCGATAGGCGGGTTCCCGGGGCGGATGGGGAAGATACCGGTCCACGAGGTCGAGGTCCATCTCCACCAGGAGGCTCGCCTGGTAGAGAAACCCGCCCCGCCGGGCGAAGGCGCTCGACCCGAGCACCTTGCGCTCGCCCGCGCAGAGGTCCCCCGTGCCCCGGGGGGCGAGGCGAAGGCCCGCCGCCCCTCCCGCGACCTCGGCCAGCACCTCCACGGTGCGGCGAAGGAGCCTCCCCACCCCCACGGGGCTCTCCAGGGGCCGGGACACGCTCACCACCCAGCATCCGGGAGCGAGGACCACGGTGCCGCCCCCGCCGCGGCGGCGGTACACGGGCACCCGGTCGGCCCGGCACCGGTCGAGGAACACCTCGGCCTCGGGCCGGCCCGACCGGCCGAGCACCACGGCCACCTCGGTCACCGGCCACACCCGCACCCCCCCGCCCCGGGCCAGGACCTCGGGCGCCAGGAGGTCCTCGTCCCAGGCGATGGGCCGAACCCCGGGGGCCCCGGATCCCCTCACCCCGTCTCCCCCCGAAGGGCCTCGAGCTTCGCCACGAACTCCCCGGGGTCCTTGGGCGCCCCCTCCACCATGGCCCGCCCCGGGAGCCAGGCCCGCTCGATCCGAAGGCACAGGAACCGGAGCGCGGCCCGCCGGAGCCACGGGCCGAGGTCCCGGGGCGGCGGCTCCGGCGCCTCGGCGCCGTAGCCCCGGAGGAACGCTTCGGCGCGGGCCGGGTCCAGGCCCTTCCCCGCCCAGGCCGCGTCCAGGAGCGTCACGGCCAGGTCGTAGGGGAGCGGCCCCCGGCCCGCCATGTGGAGGTCGAGAACGGCGCGCACCTCGGCCGCCCCGGGCCCAAAGAGCACGTTGTCCAAGAAAAGGTCGGCGTGCACGAGGCCCCAGGGCGCCGCGGTTTCGTCCACCCGCTCCTGGTAGGCGGCCTCGTCCCGCAGGAGGGCGGCCACCCCGGGCCGGCCCGCCCCGATCTCCCGGGCGAGCCGCCGGGCCAGCGGCACGAGTTCGGCCGCCGCCTGGGGGCCCCCGCGGCTCACCGGGACGCCCCGGCCCACCCGGTGGAGCCGGCCGAGGCACCGTCCCAGGGTCTCGAGCCGCTCTGGCCCCGGCCGGAGGTCCATCTCGCCCTCGACCCAGGGCACCACCACGGCGGGCCGCCCGCACACTACGCCCACGTCCCCCACCGGCGCCGGGCAGGGCACGCCCCCGGCGGCGAGCGCCCGGGCCAACTCGGCCGTCTCCCGGGCCCGCCCCGGCGGCTCCCGCTCGAGCAGGGTCAGCACGTACCAGCGCCCCCCGGCCCGCACCCGGTAGTTCGTGTTCTCGATGCCCTGCCCGATCGGCTCCATCCGCTCCAGGGCCCCCAGGCCCCGGGCCCGCAGAAACGCCTCGGCTTCCTCGGGGGGAACCGGGGTGTACACCGCCACCGGCTACCCTCCCCGTTCGGCCGCCGCGTTGGCGAGCCGGATCCAGGCCTCGGTCCCGAGGGCCTCGGCCCGCTCCCGCCCGGTGAGGCCGGCCGCCTCCAGGCACCCCGCCGGGTCGGCCACGGCCCCGGCCAGGGCGTTCCGGAGCATCTTCCGGCGCTGGCCGAACCCGGCCCGGACCACCCGCCACAGGGCGGCCTCGTCGGCCAGGGGAACCGCGGGCTCGGCGAGCACGTCGAGCCGGATCACCTGGCTCTCCACCTTGGGCGGGGGCGTGAACGCCCCGGGCCCCACCCGGAGCACGCTGCGCACCCGGCAGAAGGCCTGGGCGAGCACGCTCAGGCTCCCCCGGGCCCGGCTGCCGGGCGGGGCCAGGATCCGCTCGGCCACCTCCCGCTGGAGCATCACCGTGATCGACGAAAACGCCCGGCGGTCCTGGAGCAGCTTGGCCAGAAGGGGGCCGGAGATGTTGTAGGGCAGGTTTCCGGCGAGCCGAAAGCGGCCCCCGGCCCGCTCGGCCAGGGCCGGGTAGTCCACCGCCAGGGCGTCGGCCTCCAGGACCTCCAGCCCCTCCCACCCGAGGGCCCGGAGCCGCTCCACCATCCGGGGGTCGGCCTCCACGGCCCACACCCGGGCGCCCGCGTCCAGGAGCGCCCGGGTGAGCCCGCCGGGCCCCGGCCCGATCTCGAGCACACGCTCGCCCGGGGCCGCGCCCGCGGCCTCGGCGATCCGGCGGATCACCCCCCGGTCGTGGAGGAAGTGCTGGCCGAGACCCTTTTTCGGGGGGGGAACCGGGGGGGCCGGGCTCACAGGTCCTCCAGATCCCAGGTGGGCACCGCGTCGAGGTCGGCGCCGGAGCGGTACCCCGTGAGGTAGCGGTGCAGACCGGCCGCCGCCACCATGGCCGCGTTGTCGGTGCACAGCCGGGGCCGGGGCACCACGAGGCGGATCCCCATCCGCCCGGCCAGGTCCGCGGCCCGCCCCCGGAGCCGGCTGTTGCAGGCCACCCCGCCGCACAGCACGAGGGTTTCGGCCCCGGTCTCCTCCACCGCCCGGCGGGCCTTGGCCAGGAGCACGTCCACCACGGCCTCCTGGAACGAGGCGCAGGTGTCCCGGAGTTCGGCCTCGGTGAGGCCCTTCAGGAACTTCTCCCGGTGGGTGCGAACCGCGGTCTTCAGGCCCGAGAAGGAAAAATCGAGGGACGGGTCCGCGAGCATGGGCCGGGGGAACCGGTACGCCTCCGGGTCGCCCTCCCGGGCCAGCCGGTCGATCACCACCCCGCCCGGGTAGCCCAGGCCCAGGAGCTTCGCCACCTTGTCGAAGGCCTCGCCGGCCGCGTCGTCGAGCGTCTGGCCCAGGAGCCGGTAGGCCCCCCGCCGGGGGCTCCAGTAGAGGGCCGTGTGGCCGCCCGAGACCACGAGCCCCACGAAGGGGAACCCCACGTCGTGCTCCAGAAACGCGGCCGCCAGGTGGGCCTCCAGGTGGTTGACCCCCACCAGCGGGAGGCCCCGGGCCCAGGCCAGGGCCTTGGCGAACGAGAGCCCCACGAGGAGCGCCCCCACGAGGCCCGGCCCCCGGGTCACGGCCACGGCGTCGAGGTCGGCGAGGTCCACCCCGGCCTCCCCGAGCGCCCGGCGCACCACGGGCACCACGGCCTCGATGTGGGCCCGGCAGGCCAGCTCGGGCACCACCCCGCCGTACTCGGCGTGGAGCGCGGCCTGGCTCGCCACCACGTCGGCCAGGAGCCCCCGCTCCCCGCGCAGCACGGCGGCGGCGGTCTCGTCGCAGGAGGTCTCGACGGCGAGGATCAACGGGTCGGAACGGCTCAAACGGGTCTCCTCGGGGGCGTCCGGCGGGGCGGCGAAGCGGTTGGCGACCCGGCCGCCCCCCTTCCCTGTCGCCTGAATTCTGTCCTCTGACTCCTGACACCGGCGCGGGTTCATACCATCCCGCGGCCCGGGCGTCCAGGTCTGCCCCCTTGCATGGCATACATTTGTGTGCTTTACTTCTGC
>CAZUYO010000216.1:0-5139 GCA_964624725.1 uncultured Thermodesulfobacteriota bacterium | reverse complement strand
GCGAACCGGTGGAAGCTCAGGAAGAGCTCGGTGGCGTAGCCCAGCATCAGGTTCATGGCCCAGGGGAGCATGAGCAGGAACACCACCACGATGGCCAGGAACTTGGGCACGAAGGTCAGCGTCTGCTCCTGGATCTGGGTCACGGCCTGCAGGAGACTGATGAGCACGCCCACCACCAGCGAGGTCACGAGGAGCGGTCCGGAGAGCATCAGGACGAGCTCCACCGCCCGCCGGGCCAGGGCCAAGACGTCGTCCGGGGTCATCCGAGAATGCTCCTCGCCAGGCTCCCCACCACCAGGTTCCAGCCGTCCACGAGCACGAAGAAGATGATCTTGAACGGGAGGCTCACCATCATGGGCGGCAGCATGAACATGCCCATGCTCATGAGCACGCTCGCCACCACGAGGTCGATCACCACGAACGGGATGTAGAGGAGAAACCCGATCGTGAACGCGGTGCGCAGCTCGCTGATCACGAAGGCGGGCACCAGGGCCGCGAAGGACACCTCCTCGGGGCTCCGGGGCCGGGGGCCCCCGCCGAGCCGCACGAAGAGCGCGATGTCCTTTTCCCGGGTGTGGTCCAGGAGGAACCGCTGCACCGGCGGCCGGGCCCGCTCCAGGGCCTCGGCCTGGGTGATCCGGCCGTCCAGGTAGGGGGCGAGCGCCCCGTCGTACACCTGGTTCCAGGTGGGCGCCATGACGAAGAAGGTGAGAAACAGCGCGAGCCCCACGAGCACCTGGTTCGGGGGCATGGCCTGGGTGCCCAGGGCGTTCCGGAGGAACGAGAGCACCACGATGATGCGGGTGAACGAGGTGAGCAGGATCAGGATGGCCGGTGCCAGGGTCAGCACCGTCAGCAGAAAGACGATCTGGAGGGTGAGGCTCACGTCCTGGGGGCCGGCGGCCCGGTCGAGCCCGAACCGGAGGGCCGGCAGGGCGAACTCCTGGGCCTGGGCCGCGCCGGCCCACCCGAGCGCCAGCAGGGCCGCGGCCGCGCCTCTCACGTGGGCTCCCCCGGTCGGGGCCGGCGCCGCAGCGCCGCGAGCCGCTCCTCGGGCGAGGGCTCGGGGGCGGGCTCATCGGCCGGCCCGGGCTCGGGCTCCCCGGACTCCAGGTCCACCCGGCGGCGGAGCTCGGCCTCGAAGGGGCTCTCCAGGAACCCGTAGCGTTCGTTGAGGCGCTTTAGGGCGTCGGGGTCCCGGATCTCGGCGATGGGCCGGATGCCCTCGGGCCCCTGGGCCAGGAGCCACACGAGCCCCCCGGTTTCCACCAGGAGGAGCCCCTGCCGGGGGCCCAGGGGCCGGGTGGCCAGGACCCGGATGGGGCCGGTGCCCCGCCCCAGGCCGGACCGGCGGCCCAGGACCATCCGGGCCACCCAGACCCCGCCGCCGATCAGGGCGAGCACCAGGAAGAACCCCGAGAGGATCCGAAGCCACGCCCCCCCTGCCGCCGGGGGCGCCTCCTCGGGCCGGTCCAGGTACTCGGCGAGGTACCGGCCGGCCTGCCGCGGGGCCTCGGGCTCCGCCTCGGTCGGGGGCGCCGCCGGCTCCTCCCGCACGGCCGGCGGGGCCGGGGCCGCGGGTTCCGTCGCCGGCTCGGCCGGCGCCTCCGGGGCCGGGGCCCGCTCGGCCGCCGGGGCCTCCTGGGGCTCCGGGGCGGCCGGGGGCACGGGTTTGAGGCTCCGGGTCACGACCCACCCGGTGCGGCCGTCGAACCGGATCCGGGTCCAGCCCCCCCGCTCGTCCAGGGTCTCGACCCGAGCCCCCTTGTCCAGGCGGGCCACCTTGCGGCCCTCGGGGGCCGACCGGACGTTCACGTACCCGTACTCCCAGTCCACCACGGCCTGGCCGGCCCAGGCGGGCAGGGCCGCGAGGAGGGCCAGGACCACCAGCGCGAGCCGCCTCACGGTTCCCCCCCCACCACCTTGGTCAGCCGAGCCCAGAGCCGGTCCTTGATGATGATCACCTCGGCCCGGGCGAAGATCTCGCCGTCGAGGCTCAGGTCCATGGGTTCCCCCGAGAGCTTCTGGGTCACCACGAGGCTTCCCACCTCGAGCCCCAGGAGGTCCCGCAGACGCATCCGCGCCCGGCCCACCTCGACGTTGAGCCGGAGGGGCACGTCCCTGAGGATTCCCCAGTCGCGCTGGATGGAGGTCGGATCCGGGGCCTGCGTTTCGTCCGGTTGCGCCATGGGCTCCCTACTGCACCACGAACTCGGTGAAATACACCTCCACCACCCGGCCGGTGCCGAGGAAGGAGTTCAGCCGGTGGAGGATCTCGTTGCGGAGCTTTTCCTTGTCGGCCACGGTCACGAGGTCGGCCGAGGTTTTGCTGGACAGCAGGGTCAGGAGCGCGTCGCGCACCTTGGGCCGCAGGGTGTCGAGCTCCGCGCTCACGGCGTCGCCGTCGAGCTCGAGCTGCATGACCACCTTGAGGAACCGGGGCCGGCCCGGGTCCGCCAGGTTCACGAGGAACGGATCCAGGGGGTAGATGGGGCCCAGGGTGACCTTGGGCTGGGGGGGCGGCGGAGCCTGTTCGGCCTCCTCCGGGGGAGGCGCCGCAAAAAACATCTTGTACGCGAAAAACCCCCCTCCCGCGAGAACCAGGAGGAGCACCGCGCCGCCCACGATCAGGATGAGCTTTTTCTTGTTCATGGCGCCTTCCTTTACCACGGCCGCGCAAATCCAGACAAGGCGAGAGGGGGCGAGCCCGCCCGGGCCCGCCCCCTCTCCTCATCGCCCCGAGTCCGAAAAATCTTTACCGCTTGAGGGCCAAAAGGTCCTGGAGCATCTCGTCGCTCGTGGTGATGATGCGGGAGTTGGCCTGGAAGCCCCGCTGGGTCACGATCATGTCGGTGAACTCCCGGGTGAGGTCCACGTTGGACATCTCCAGGAACCCGGACGCCACGGTTCCGGCGCCCTCGGCGCCGGGCATGACCGGCGGGAACCCGGACCCCGAGGTGGGCGATTCGGCGAACTTCCCCCCGCCCATGGCCAGGAGCCCCTGGGGGTTCGGCACGAGCCCGATCGCCACCCGGGCGATCTCCTCCGTGGTGCCGTTTTCGAAGATGCCGATGATGGCGCCGTCGCGGCTCACGGTGAGGTTCTCGAGGGCCGCCCCGCCCGGGGCCGTGGTGTTCAGGGTGAAGTAGTCCCCCTGGTTGGGGCCGCTTCCGCCCTGGAGGAACCGGTCGATGGTGGGCTCGGCCACGCCCGCCCCCGCGCCCGACACCGTGGCCGTGACCAGGGCCGAGGCCTGGGGGTGGGCCGCGATGGCGGCGGCCACCTCGGCCTCGGTGCTCGTGACCCGGCCGAGGCTGTCGGTGCCCAGGCTCACGGTGATCTTGGTGCCGCTCACGCTGACCCCGAGGCTCCGGTTCGACCCCTCGTTCACGAGCTCCACGTGGATGTCGTTGCCGCCGGCCCCGTAGTCCACCGCCGTGAGCACGATCGCGTCGCCGTCGCCGTTGGTGTCGAGGGTGAGGGCCGCCTGGGCCGGGGTGCCGCCGTTCACCACGAAGGTGCCGAGGTCGGGGTCGGTGAAGGTCTCGCCCACCCGCACGGTGCCCTGCACCCCGCTGCGGGCCCCGGTCACGGTGAACTCCCCGGTTGTGGCGTCGGTGCACTCGATCCGCCACTCGTCGGTCACCGTGGTGGGGAACGTGGTCACCGGGCCGATGGAGGCGTCGCCCAGGTTGGGGCCGTTCACGGCCGGGGTGGCGCTCGCGAGCACGTTGGTGATCTGGCCGTCGCCCCGGCGGTCCAGGTTGATGAACCCCAGGACGTCCCGCTCCGGGTCCACCACGCCGTTCTGGTCGCTGTCGATCCAGCCGAACACCCGGTCGCCGGTGTTGGTGACCAGGTTGAACTCGTCGTCCACCTGGAACGCCCCGGCCCGGGTGTAGAAGTAGTTGTCCTCCTGGCCCACGATGAAGAACCCCTGGCCCTCGATGGCGAGGTCCAGGTTGTTGCCCGTGGACTGGAGCGCTCCCTGGGTCATGTTCTTGTCCACGGCGGCCACGGTCATGCCGAGCCCGATCTGGATCGGGTTTCGGCCGCCCAGGGCGCTCGAGGCCTCCCGGGCGCCCTGGAGGGTCTGGTTCAGGGCGTCCATGAAGGTCGTGCGGCTCCCCTTGAACCCGGGGGTGTTCACGTTGGCGATGTTGTTGCCGATGACGTCCATCGCCTGCTGGTGGTTCCGGAGGCCTGCGATGCCGGAGTAGAACGATCGGAGCATGGGTCCACCTCCTGTGGATGGGGGATGCGGGTTAGGTCTCGGAGAGGTACGTCACGTCGGCCAGCGACACCTCCTGGCCCGTGTCGAGGCCCAGGAGGAGCGCCCCGTCGGCCCCGAACTCCACCGACACGACCCGGCCGGTCACCTGGGAGCGATCCTCCCCCTCGCCGGCCCAGGCCGTGACGCTCCGGCCCAGGTACCCGGCCGCCGTGGCCCGGCGGAGCATCTCGCCGCCCTGGACCGCGGTCTCGGCCCGGCGGTTCAGGTTCACGAGCTGCTCCACCGTGGAGAACTGGGCGGTCTGGGCCAGGAACTCCTCGCCCCCGGTGGGGCTCAGGGGATCCTGGTATTTGAGCTGGGACACGAAGAGTTTCAGGAAGTCCTGGAAGTCGGCGATGGTCACCTCGCCCTTCGGGGCCGACGAGGCGGCGGCAGCCGCCGCCTGTTGGGTCACGGCACTCACGTCCATGGCGTACCTCCTTCGTCAGATCCGGGTCTCGAACCCCCAGGGCATCCAGGCCGACCGCACCGCCACCTCGTCGTCGAGGGGCTCCGGCGCGGCCCTCCGGCGGCCCCGGGGGCGGGGATCCGGCCGGTCGCCGTGCCGGCCGTCGCCCCGGTCGAACTCCACGGCCACCTGGACCAGGGGAACCTGGCGCGTCTCGGCCGCGGCCCGGAGCGCTGGAAGTTCGTTCAGGAGCAGTTGGTGGGCCTGGGGGGTCTCGACCCGGATGTGGGCCGCGAGGCCCCCGGCCTCCCGGGCCACCTCCACGTGGACCCGGCCCAGGTGCTCTGGCTCGAGCTGCACGGTCATGCGGTCGGAGCCGGTGCGGATGGCCACCCGCACGGCCCGGGACACCTGGTCCACGGCCGGGGGCGGCTGAGAGGGTCGGGGGGCCTTGGGC
>CAZUYO010000215.1:0-5142 GCA_964624725.1 uncultured Thermodesulfobacteriota bacterium | reverse complement strand
AGGGTCGAGGCGAGTTCGCGCACGTGCACGGGCTTCGGGAGCCACTCGTCGAACTCGGTCTCGGCCGGCCGGGTGACGCCCATGGGCAGGGGGTACCCGGTCACCGCCACCACGGGCACCTCGGGCCGCCGGGCCTTCACCTTCCGGGCGAGCGCCCGGCCGTCGAGCCCGGGCATGGCGAGGTCGGTGACCACGGCCGCGACCCGGTCGGCGTTCTCCTCCCACGCGGCCAGGGCCTCGGTGCCGTCCCGGGCCTCGAGCACCCGGTAGTTCAGGCGCTCCAGCATGGCCCGCAGGATCTCCCGCACGTTCGCGTCGTCCTCGGCCACGAGCACGGTCTGGCCCGCCCCCTCGGGGGCCTTCCCGATCACCGTGGACCGCCGGGCGTGGGGCCGCTCGGCCGCGGGCAGATACACTCGCACGGTGGTGCCCTCGCCCACCCGGCTCTCCAGGTCCACGAACCCCCCGTGCTCCTTCACCAGGCCGTACACCTGGGCGAGCCCGAGGCCCGTGCCCTGGCCCGGCGGCTTCGTCGTGAAAAACGGCTCGAACACCCGGTCGAGGTGCTCCGGCGCGATGCCGGACCCCGTGTCGGCCACGGTGAGGCACACCCACCCTCCCGGCCCCATGCCGGGCACCGGCGGGGGCATCCCGGGGTCCACCCCCACGGGCTCCAGGTGGATCCGGATCTCCCCGCCCGCGGGCATGGCGTCGCGGGCGTTCACGGCCAGGTTCGTCACGATCTGCTGGATCTGGGCCGGGTCGGCCTCGACCCAGTAGGTGCCCGGTTCGAACTCCACCCGGACCCGGAGCCCCTCGGGGAAGGTGGACTCGAAGAGCTTCCCCAGCTCCTTGACGAAGCTCAGGAGATCCATGGCCTGGCGCTCGCTCTTCGTGCGCCGGCCGAAGTCGAGGACCTGGCGCACCAGGTCGGCGGCCCGGAACGACTGCACCAGCATCTGCTCCAGCCGGTCCTTGACGTCGGCTGGGATGTCCCGCCGGGACCGCAGCACCTCGGCGTACCCCACGATGGCGCTCAGGATGTTGTTGAAATCGTGGGCGATGCCGGCGGCGAGCTGCCCCAGGGCCGCGAGCCGCTCCTGGAGCGCGATCTTCTCGAGGCGCTCGCGCTCCTCGGTGACGTCGGCCAGGGTGACCACCCAGGCCTCGGGCCGGGCCGGGTCCCCCACGGCCCGCGTCGCGACCTGGAGCACCCGGGGGTTGGGCGGCGGGGTGAAGATCTCGTGGACCGGCCGGCCGTCGGCCGGGGCCGCCAGGAGCTCCCGGAGGGGCCGGCCGGCAAGCGCCTCCACCCGGCCGGCCGGGTCGGTCTCGGCATGGGCCTCCAGGAGCGCCCGGGCCACGGGGTTGGCGAGCCGGATCTCGCCGTCGGGCCCGAACAGCGCGATGCCGTCCGGGGCGAGCTCGAGCACGGCCTCGAGCTGGCGGCGGGCCCGCTCCCGCTCCTCCTCGGCCCGCACCCGGGCCGTCACGTCCACGGCCGAGCCCTGCCAGGCCACCAACTCGCCCCGGCGGTCCCGGATGGCGCTCGCGTGGCCCTCGAGCCACACCGCCGACCCGTCGGCCCGCCGCAGGGGGGCCACAAACTTCTCCACCAGCCCCTGGGTCCGCAGGCGCTCCATCCACCGCTCCCGGTCCTCCGGGTTGACCCAGAGCTCGCGGGCGTTCACCCGCATCAGGGCCGCGGGGTCGGGGTAGCCCAGGATCCGGGCGAAGGCCGGGTTGGCCGTGAGGATCCGGCCGGCGGCGGTGGACACGAACAGGCCCACCGGCAGGTTCTCCACCAGATCCCGGTACCGGGCCTCGGCCTCGGCCAGGAGCCGGTCCTTCTCGGCCCGCTCCAGGGCGTTGCGGGCGGCCACGGCGAGCCGGGCGAAATGGTGGGGCGATTTCACCACGTAGTCCGAGAGCCCCTGCTTCATGGCCTCGACGGCCACCTCCTGGGTGCCCGTTCCGGTGAACATGATCACCGGCACCTCGGGCCATCGGGTCTTGGCCAGGGCCAGGAGAGCGAGCCCGTCGGTCCACCGCAGATGGTAGTCGGTGATCACGAGGTCGGGGGGCAGGCCCTCGAGGGCGGCGAACCAGGCCTCCCGGTCGGCCACCTCCACTGCCTCCACCACCGGGAACGCCTTCCGCAGCTCCCGCAGGGCGAGGGCCCGGTCGTCGGGGTTGTCGTCGGCGATGATCACCCGCAGGCCCGGCCCGGTCACGGCTCCCCCTCCAGGGCCAGGCGGCCCCGCAGCCGGCCCAGCTCGTCGGCCACCGCCTCGACCCGGCGGGCCCAGGTCTCGGGCGGGCCGGGGTCCTTCTCCAGCGCCTCGCACCGGCAGGCCAGGGCCAGGGCCCCCAGGCCCCTGGCGTTGGACTTCAGGGTGTGGGCCGCCCGGGTCAGGGCCTCCCGGTCGCCCCGGTCCGCGGCCTCGCGCATGGCCAGAATCTGGCGGCCGGCCTCCTCCAGAAAGATCCGGACCATGGTCTCGGCCGACCCCACGGCCACCCGCTCCATGTCGGCCCGGAACCGCTGGTAGGCCTTGGGGTCGAGCACCGGCTCCCCGCAGGCCTCGGGCTCCCGGGCCGCCGAGAGCTCGATCCAGAACCGGCTCCCCTTCCCGGGCTCCGACACCACGCCGGCCCGGCCGCCCATCCGCTCGGCCGCCTTTCGCACGATGGCGAGCCCGAGGCCGGTGCCCGGGTAGGCCTCGGGCCCGTGGAGCCGCTGGAACAGCCCGAAGATCCGCTCCTGGTCCTCGGGGGGGATGCCGATGCCGTTGTCCTCCACCCACAGCCGCACCCGGCCGCCCCGCTCCTCGGCCCGGATCGTGACCTCGGGCCTTCGGCCCTCGGGCACGAACTTGAGCGCGTTCGACACCAGGTTCCCCACCGCGCGCGCCACCATCCGGCGGTGGCCCCGCACGAGCGGCAGCGGCCCCTCCACCCGGATCGCCGCGTCGGGGCGGTCGAACTCCTCCAGGGCCTCGGCCACCGCGGCCTCGAGGTCCACCTCCTCGAGCCGCAGCTCCTCCCGGGCGAGCCGGCTGTACTCCAGGAGATCCCGCACCAGCCGGTCCATGGCCCGGGCCGCCCGCACGATGCGGCCCGCGTACTCCGACCCCTCGTCCCCCAGCCCCTCCCCGCAGTCCTCCAGGAGCGCCTGGGCGAACCCCTCCATGGCCCGCAAGGGCGCCCGCAGGTCGTGGCTTACGGTGTAGGTGAAGGCCTCGAGCTCCTGGTTGGCCTGCTGGAGCCGCTCGGCCAGGAGCCGGAGCCGCTCCTCCCGCTCCCGGAGCTCCGCCTCGGCCCGCTTGCGCGCGGTGATGTCCCGCACCAGCACGACCCAGCCCGCTTCGTCGTCCACCTGGTACCGCCCCACGGACACCTCGGCCGGGAACTCCGCGCCCCCGGCGAGCCCCCGGGTCTCCCAGGGGCCCCGGGGGAGCTCGGCCCCGACGTCGAGGTCGGGCAGGAACTCCCGCACGGGCCGGCCCGCGAGCCGGTCGACCGTTTCCCCGAACAGGATCCCGGCCGAGGGGTTGGCCGAGGTGATCCGGCCCGAGGCGTCCACCGTGAGCACCCCGTCGGGCGCGGCCCGCACCAGGGCCCCGGTGCGGGCCCGCTCCAGGTGGAGGAGCCGCTCGCTGCGGTGGAGCCGCACCAGGTGCTCGACCCGGCGCTCCAGCACGGCCCAGTGGATCGGCTTGGTCACGTACTCGGTGGCGCCGGCGCCCAGGGCCCGGTCCACGCTCTCGGGGTCGTCGAGGGCGGTCACGAACAGGATGGGGAGGGTCTTGCCCTGGGGCAGCGCCCGGATCCGGCGGCAGGCCTCGAACCCGTCCATCTCGGGCATGACCCCGTCGAGGATCACGAGGTCCACGGGCCCGGCCGCGAACCGCTCCACGGCCTCCCGGCCGTTTTCGGCCTCCACCACGGTCCAGCCCTGGCGGCCCAGCACGTGGGCCGCCATCTGGCGGGTCATGCGGTCGTCGTCGGCCACCAGCACGGTGGCCGGCTCGGCGGGAACCGGAACCATGGGCGCACCCCCTTTCTCGCGCGGGTCCGATCCGGCGGCAGCGTCCGGCACAGTGTACCGCGGGATTTCCCCCGCGCAAGGGGGGCGAAACCCGGACCGCCTTTGGTTTTGAAGGGTTATCGGTTCGCCCCCGGCGGCTCCCGGTACAGGTGGGCCACCCAGGCCCCGTACCCGTTGTAGGCCGGGGTCGGCACCCGCTCCCCCGTGCCCAGGCGCCACTCCCGGTCGCCGCCGGCGATGTTCGAGAAGAACCCGTACACGCCCGGGGCCAGGGTGGTCCAGAAGGTCGAGGGCCGGGTCTCGGTGAAGGTGATCCGCACGATGCCCTTCACGTTCTTGTACCCGTACTTCCAGGGCACCACGAGCCGCACCGGCGCCCCCAGGGACGGGGCCAGGGGCTTGCCGTAGGCGCCGGTGGCGAGGAGCGCGAGTTCGTTGGTGGCCTCGGCCAGGGTGAGCCCCTCGGTGTAGGGCCAGGGCCACTCGGGGTGGCGGGCCTGGCCCGGGGCCTTGTCGGGCTTGAGAAACGCGGTGAACGCCAGGTACCGGGCCGAGCCCAGGGGCTCGGCCCAGCGCACGAACCGTTCGAGCGGCACCCCCTCCCAGGGGATCACGGCCGACCACCCCTCCACGCACCGGTGGCGGTAGGTGCGCTCCACGGTGCCGAGGCGCCGCAGCCCGTCCGGGTCGAGGGTGCGGGGCCGGGCCACCAATCCGTCCACCGCGACGGTCCAGGGCCGGGTGGGAAACCCGGCGACCTTCTTCCAGACCTCCCGTTTGTCGGTGGTGAACTCGTAGTAGTTGTTGAACCGGGTGGCCTCGGCCTCGGGGGTGACCGGGCCGGGGTCGGGGAGGTCCCGCGGCCACCCCCGGGCCGCCAGGAGCCCCCAGGCCCCGAGCCCGGCAAGCCCCACCCGGGCCAGGAACCGCCGCCGGTCGAGCCACACGGCCTCGGGGGTTTCGGGAACGGGGGGAAGCCGCAACCGCATGGGCACGCTCCTGCAAGGGACAGATGGAAGCTCCCGTAAGCCGCGCGAGGCGCGGCCTGTTTGCAAAAACAGTAACTTCCGCCTCGGCCACACGGTGCGCCG
>CAZUYO010000214.1:0-5153 GCA_964624725.1 uncultured Thermodesulfobacteriota bacterium | reverse complement strand
TTCGTGCAGGTCCGTCCGGCCTTCCGCCGCCGAGCGTTGACCGAAGACCGGCGGCCGTGGACCGCGGGCGGGGAACTCTACTACAATCCCGTGCCCATGCGAATCCAAGCCGACCTTCACGTCCACACGATCGCCAGCGGCCACGCCTTCTCCACGGTGGCGGAGATCGCCCGGGAGGCCCGGGCCCGGGGGCTCCGGGCGGTCGGGGTGGCCGACCACGGCCCGGCCCTGCCCGGGGGGCCCCACGTGTACCACTTCTCGGCCCTGCGGTTTCTCCCCCGGGTCCTGGACGGGGTCAGGATCCTCCGGGGGGTCGAGGCCAACCCCGTGAACGCCCGGGGGGACCTGGACCTGCCCGACGGGCTCTTGGCCCGGCTCGACTACGCCATCGTGGGGTTTCACGAGGGGTGCGGGCTCAAGGCCTCGAACCCCCGCAAGAACACGAAGGTGCTCGTCGCGGCCATGTCCCGGCCCAAGGTCCGGATCCTGGGGCACCCCGGGAACCCCGCGTTTCCGGTGGACGTGCCGGCGCTCGTGGCCGCGGCCCGGGCCCACGGGGTGGCCCTCGAGATCAACAACGCCTCGTTCGTAAACGCCCGGCGGGGAAGCCTGGAAACCTGCCACGCCATCGCGGCCGAGGCGGCGCGGGTGGGGGCGTGGATCTGCCTTGCCTCCGACGCCCACGTGGCCCAACAGGTGGGGGTGGTGGACGACGCCTGGGAGGTGGCCTCGTCGGCCGGCGTCCGGCCCGAGCAGGTCATCAACCGCTCCTGGGA
The DNA here is from genome assembly GCA_964624725.1 of uncultured Thermodesulfobacteriota bacterium. GTDB lineage: Bacteria > Desulfobacterota > Deferrisomatia > Deferrisomatales > Deferrisomataceae > Deferrisoma. The sequence goes on along the minus strand of CAZUYO010000214.1, from coordinate 4,377 downwards.
CACCCTGTGCCGGTTCCTGGAGCTCGATCCGGCCGAGTTCGAGGGGGGATGAGCCCCCGGGCAGCGTGGTGCCCCCAGGCTCCCACGGGCATGGGGGAGTTGCCCTCTAGCGTCCAAGCCCCCCCGGCCGACCGGCCGCGGGGTCGGGCCGGAGGGCCGTGATCCGGTCCCAGGGGATCTCCCGGAAGCCGCTCGGCGTGCGAAGCAGGATCCCCCGTTCCCCCATCTCCACGGCCACGCCCCGGTGCTCCACCCCGGCCGCGACCACCACCACGGGTTTCCCGGTCAGATGGCGCCAGTCCCGCATCGTCACTCCTCCCGCCAGGACACGACCCGAACCCGGTCCTCGTCCCGGTTGCGCTCCAGCACGGCCTGGGCCGTGCGGTTCACCCCCCGCACGTCGGCCGCCAGGTCCACCCGGAACCGGGGGCTCTCCACCACCACCTCGAACACGAGCCGGGTGATCGCCAGGCCCGCCATGGCGGACCGGTTCTTGAGGTCCGTGGCCCGCTCCAGCGGGGTCTCGGTGAGGTCGTCGTAGAGCTCCTGGGCCCGGTCGGGCCCGAGGTCGGGGTGGAGGGCCTGGAGCACCGGCACCGAGGCGGTGTTCACGTTGACCTTGGGGTCGGCCCGCACGTCCAGGTGGGGGGCCACCGCGGCCACCACCTCGGGGGTGAACCCCTCGATCCGCCGGAGTTCGTCGAGATCCAGGAGCGGTCGGTTCGGCACCGTGTAGTCCGGGTTCTCCTCGTACATCCCGTCGGTGTTGGCGTCGATCCAGTCGAGCAGCGCCTCCGCCAGCGCCTCCGGGTCGGCGTCGGAGGGGGCGGCCGCCTCGAGGAGCCGCCGGAGCGCCTCGGCCCGGGAGGCCAGGGGTTCGCCCCGGTCGTTCAGCACGGCGGCCAGGGGAAACCGGCCGTAGAGGTCGTGGACCGCCACCGCCAGCACCCCGTCGCCCAGGGGCACGGGGGGGATCACGTCGGCCCAGGGCTCGCCCCGGTGGTCCACCTGGTTGTCCCGGGCGTCCTCCCGGAGCAGGGCCGAGCCCACCGCGATGCCCGAGCGCAGGAGGGCGTGGGCCTGGAGGGCGTCCCGGAGATTCGCGGCGGTGCGGGCCTCGAGGCGGGATTCCCGCAGGAACTCCACCACCACGACGGACAGGAGGCTCACCAGCAGGAGCACCAGGAGAAGGGCGGCGCCGCGGTTCCGTTTCATGGCAGCCGCCCCTCGCCGTAGACCGGGGTGGCCGTGCGAAGCACCCGCTCGTGGTCCTCGTCGGGGCCCCAGGCGAGTTCCACCGACACGGCCCGGGGCAGGAACGGCTCGTCCTCCCGGGCCCTGCTGTCCCAGGACTCCACCCATTCCTCGCCGTCGTAGCAGAGCACCCGGAACCGCAGGACCCCCTCGAGCACCGGGTAGGCCACGCCCCCGTCCTCCGGGTCCTCGTCGGGGTCGGGCTCCTCCCGCCGCACGAGGCGAAGCACCCCGTCCTCGTCCGCCTCGAGGGCGTAGCGAAGTTCGGTGGGGCCCCCGGGCCGGAGCCCCGGGATCGGCACAGTCCGGGTCGTGAAGGTGAGGACCGCGCTCTCCTCGGCGTCGGGTTCCACCAGGAAGGGAGTGAGGGTGGCGCGGCCCTGGGAGGTCAGGGCGCCGGCGAGCTCGTTGGCCAGCCGGTCGAGCACGAGGGCCGCCTGGTGCATTTCGGCGGTCTGGCGCGAGGCCCGGTCGCGGCTTCTCACGGCGCCCGAGTAGGTGCCCTGTACGAGGGTGAGCACCAGCGCCAGGAGCGCCAGGCTCACCACCACCTCGAGGAGCGTAAACCCCCGGTTCACGGGGCGTCCTCCTCGGCCCAGGCGTAGAACTCGATCTCGGTGGATTCCCGTCGGTTCCCCTCGGGCCAGGACACCGCGATCCGCACGAGCCGCACGTTGGGGAACTCGGTGGTCTCGGTCTGACGCTCCCACGTGTATCCGGGGAACTCCTCGAACTCCCCCTGGTCGGCGCCCAGGGGCGGGAGCCCCTCGGTCTCGGTGCGGGTCAGGATGTCGCGGGCGAGCAGGGTGGCGGTGAGGAGGCGCCGGGCCCGGGCCTCCTGCTTCAGCGCCGAGGCGTGGGCCACCAGGAGCGCCGTGAAGCTCGCCCCCAGCACGGCGAGCGCCACCAGGAGCTCCAGGAACGTGAACCCCCTACGGCCCCTCAACGCGTCCCTCCACGATCTCGGCCCGCCCGAGCATGGGGTGGACCACCAGGGTGACCTCCCGGTCCTCCCCGAGTTCCAGGTGGACCCAGGTGGGGGTGGCGTAGCCCTGGGGCAGGAACCGGGTGAGGGCCCGGCCCTGGCTCACGGCGCCCTCCAGCGCCGTTTCCACGTCGCGGAACCGCACCCCCTCGGGAAGCCGGGTGGGTTTCACGGGGAGCCCGGGGGTGTCCACGTAGTCGCCCGACTCGGGATCGAACTCCCCGGCCCGGTACGACTGCTCGTCGAGGTCGTAGATCAGCGCCAGGCTTTTTTTTTGAAGGCGGACTCTTCGTGGAGGGTCTGGACGGCCCCGGCCAGCCGCCGGAGGGCCTCGTTGGCCCGGAGCCCCGCGGGCCGGGGAAGCCGCGGCAGGAGCACGGCCGTGAGGAGGGACAGGAGGAACACCACGACCGCGAGCTCGATCAGGGTGAATCCCCGGTCGGTGCGGTTCACTCGAGTTCCCAGTTGGTGATGTCGGCGTACTTGCCCTCCCCGCCGGGCTCACCGTCGGCCCCGTAGGAGAAGAGATCGAAGTCGCCGTGGTTGCCGGGGGAGATGTACACGTAGGGGTTGCCCCAGGGGTCCTTGGGGACGGTCCCCTTCTCCAGGTAGCCGCCCTCCCTCCAGTTCTGGGGGATCCGGCCCACGGTGGGCTTTCGCACCAGGGCCTCGAGGCCCTGCTCGGTGGAGGGGTAGAACCCGTTGTCCACCTCGAACTGGTGGAGCGCGTCCTCGAGCACCCGGATCTGGACCTTGGCGGCCGTGCGCTTGGCCTCCTCGCCCCGGCCGAAGAGCCGCGGCATCACGATGCCGGCCAGGAGGCCAAGGATCACGAGGACGACGAGGAGTTCGATCAGGGTGAAGCCGGCGTCGCGCCGGCGGCGGTGGCTGTTCATCGCATCTCCGGGGCCGGTTCAGCCCACGAGTTGGCTCATCTCGAAAATGGGCAGCAGGATCGCGAGCACCACGAAGCCCACGGCCGCCCCGAGGGCAAGGATCATAAGGGGCTCAATCAGGGAAGTCAACGTGGCCACGGCCGCCTCCACGCGGGCCTCGAAGGCGTCGGAAACCTTGAGGAGAAGGCCCGGAAGGGCCCCGCTCTCCTCCCCCACGGCCACCATCTGACAGACCACCGGCGAGAACTCCCCCGTGGCCCGGAGGGCCTGGTGGAGGCTTCGGCCCTCGCGCACCTCGTCCCGGGCCCGCTCCACGGCCGCCTCGAGCACGGCGTTGCCCAGGACCGATTTGGAGATCTCGAGGGCCGTCAGCAGTTCCACCCCGCTCGAAAGGAGCGTGCCCAGGGTGCGGGCGAACCGGCTCACGGCCACGGTGGACAGGAACCTCCCGACGGCCGGGGTCCGAAGGAGCAGCCGGTGGAGGCCGCGCCGGCCCCGGGGGGTGCGGCCGTAGCGCCGGAGCGCCACCCAGCCGACGAGGGCGACGGCCAGGGCGATCCACCAGTAGGCCCGGAGCCAGCCGCTCACGGCCAGGAGCACCCGGGTGGGCACGGGCAGGGCCTGGTGGAGGTCCTCGAAGATCCGGGTCACCCGGGGCACCACGTAGGCCATCAGGAACCAGAGGATGCCGGTCCCCAGGAACCCCATGAGGAGCGGGTAGACCAGGGCCGACTGGAGCCGCCGCCGGAACGCCACCGACTCCTCCAGGAAGTCGGCGAGCCGGCCCAGCACCACGGGAAGGGTGCCGCTCGCCTCCCCGGAGCGCACCATGTTCCGGTAGATCGGGGGGAACGAGCCCGGGTGCTCGCCCAGCACCTCGTGGAACGCCTTGCCCTCGTTCACCCCGGAGCGCACCTGGCTCAGGATGCGGCGGGTCGTCTGGGTCTCGGTCTGCTCCAGGAGCCCCGTGAGGGCGGCCACCAGGGGAAGGCCGGCGTCCAAAAGGGTGGCGAGCTGGCGGGTGAGGAGCGCGAGCTCCGAGGCCGAGATGCCCCGGGAGGGCAGGAACCGGCGCCGCCGGGCGGTCTCCCTCTCGGCGCGGGTCACCGGAGTGACCCGGTTTGCGAACACCCCCTGGCGCTTGAGGGCCAGGCGGGCCGCCCGGGGGCCCTCGGCGTCCACGACGCCCCGGACCGCCTTGCCCCGGGCGTTGATGCCTTCGTACTCGAATACCGGCATGGG
>CAZUYO010000213.1:0-5176 GCA_964624725.1 uncultured Thermodesulfobacteriota bacterium | reverse complement strand
TGAACGCAACTGGGTCTGAGGGGGGCCGGGCCGGAGGGACCCCGCGGGATCAGATCTCGAATTCCAGCACGTAGGCCCCGTCCTCGAACCGGGTCTCCATCCTCTTGGCCGCCTTCTGGAACAGGTGGAGCATGGCCCGGTTTTCGGGCATGACCGTGGCGGTGATGCCCCGGATGCCCTTGTCGCGGGCGATCTCGATCAGGTAGTTCACGAGCAGCCGGCCGAGCCCCTTGCCCTGCCAGTCGTCTCGCACCAGAAAGGCCGCCTCCGCAAGCCCGCTCGCCTCGTCGAGCACGTACTGGGCGAGCCCCACGATCTCCTCCACGCCCTCCCGCTCCACCACCGCCGCGATCGCCATCTTGGTCTCGTAGTCCAGGTCCAGCTCCTCCTGGAGCCGTTCGTGGGGCATGTACTTGATGACCGTGAAGTAGCGGCGGTACACCGACTCGTCCGACAGGCTGTAGAACAGGTCCTTGAGGAGCGGTTCGTCGGTTACCTTTACGGGCCGCAGGAGCACCGGCACGTCGGCCACCTCGACCCAGCGCTCGTACCGTTCCGGGTAGAGGTCGAGGGCCGTGGGGATGATCTGGTCGGGCCACACGTAGTGAAGCCGGCGGGCCGCGTCGAGGAGTTCCTTTCGGAACTTGGGGTGGGCGATGTTGATGAGCGCCATGGCCCGCTCCCGGATCGTCTTGCCGAAGAGATCCGCGTAGCCCCATTCGGTCACCACGTAACGGGCCGAGGCCCGGGTGGTGACCACCCCGGCACCGGGGGAGAGCTGGGGCACGATCCGGCTGACCGCGCCGCCCCGTGCCGTGGACGGCAGGGCGATGATGGCCTTGCCCCCGGGGCTTCGGGCGGCGCCCCGGATGAAATCCACCTGGCCGCCGATTCCCGAGTAGAACTGGTGGCCGATGGAGTCGGAGCACACCTGCCCCGTGAGGTCGATCTCCAGGGCGGTGTTGATGGCGACCATGTTCTCGTTCTGGCCGATGACGAACGGGTCGTTCGTGTACTCGCTGGGGTGGAGCTCCACCATGGGATTGCCGTCGATGAAGGCGTAGAGGTCCCGGGACCCCATGCAGAACGAGGCGATCACCTTGCCGTTGTGGAGGGTTTTCCGCCGGTTCGTCACCGCGCCGGCCCGGACGAGCTCCAGGAGCCAGTCGGAGAACATCTCGGTGTGCACGCCCAGGTCCTTCTTGTCGCGCAGGGCGTGCACCGCGGCGTTGGGGATGGCCCCGATGCCGATCTGGATCGTGGCCCCGTCGGGCACCAGGCGCGCGATGTTGCGGCCGATGCGCAGGGCGGTCTCGTCGGGAACCGGCGGCAGGTACTCGATCACCGGGGCCGCGTGCTCCACCAGCGCGTCGAACCGCTCCACGGGGACGAACGAGTTCCCCAGGGTCCGGGGCATGTGGGGGTTCACCTCGGCGATCACCACCCGGGCCGTCTCCACGGCCGCCCGGGTCACGTCCACGCTCACCCCCAGGCTCACGTACCCGTGGCGGTCGGGCGGGGTCACCTGCACCAGGGCCGCGTCGAGCCGGATCCGCCGGCTCCGAAACAGGCTCGGCAGCTCCGAGAGGTACACGGGGGTGTAGTCGGCCCGGCCCTCGGCCACGGCCCGGCGGGTGTTGTCGCCGATGAAAAAGGCGTTGTGCCGGAAGGTCCGGGAGAACTTCTCCTCCGCGTAGGGGGCGATGCCGAGGGTCAGGATGTGGAGGATCTCCGAGTCCGCAAGGTTTCGGCCCCTCTGGACGAGCCCTTCCACCAGGTGCTGGGGTTCCCCGCAGGCCGAGCCCACGAAGATCTTGGCACCCCGCTGGATGAGCGAGAGCGCGGCCTCCCGGCCCATGACCCGGGACGCGTAGCGCTCCTTCCAGTGGGGGTCGGAGATCATGGGGCGTCCCTTTCCTGGGGCGGGGTGCCGGGCCGACCGGAGGGGGCCGGCAGTTCGACCCGGCCGGCGTTCCGGAGGTCGCAGAACAGGAGCGTGCCGCCCGCCACGCACACCGGGATCGCCAGAAGGTTCAGGAGCGGGATCATCAAGAGGAGCCACACCCCGGACCCGAAGGCCACGACGGCCGGGGTGTTCCGGAAGACCGTCCGCCGCTTCGCCCCGAAGGGCAGGTGCCAGCGCTCCATCGAGTAGTCCAGGTACTCCCAGCCGAGGAAGAAGAACGCGAGCGCCGGGGCGAGCACCGCCGAGGCCGCCGTGCCCAGGGCGGGGATGAAATTGAGGGCGAACACGCAGGCGAACCCCGCGAGGTACAGGGCGATCCGCCCCAGTTCGGCCTTGAACGACCGGCCCAGGTCCCGCACGAAGGCCCCCAGGCGAAACGGTTCCTCCAGGGTCTGGCCCGTGTAGATCCGTTCCACCCGGTCGCTCAGGAGGTCGTTGAACGGCGCGAGGATCAGGTTGCCGACCAGGGCGAAGGTGTAGAGCACCACGACCAGGAGCACCGCGGCCCCCAGGACCCACAGGGCCCAGTAGACCACGGCCCACCACCAGCCCTCGCCCCGGGGCAGGAGCGCCTCCAGCCACCGGTCGAACCGGCTGCCGGCGAACCAGACGAGCAGCGAGAACAGCAGGGTGTTCACGGCCACCGGGATCGCCACGATCCCCAGGAGCCGCGGGTGGCGGCCCAGGAACCGGAGCCCCCGGAACGGGTAGAAGAAAGCGCCGACGGCGCCGAAACCGGACATGGCGAAGGATTCCTTTCCGTCTTGTCTTGGGCGCGAGCCCCCCTGGGTCCCTGCGGGGCGTCCCGGCGTGAGGGAGGCCGGCCGGGCAAACGTCCCCTGCGGGCCAGGCGGGTTCGCGGAATCGGAAACGACGACAGCCGCCCGGCCCCCGAGCCGCTCACCCCTCTTCCAGTTCCCGGAAGAAGGTGGCGTCGCCGGCCCCTTCCCGGAGCACCTCGACCCGGTCCCCCACCAGGGAGACCACCGTCGAGGGCACCCGCGGCAGCACCCCGCACTCCAGGACGAGGTCCACCTGCCCGCCGAGCACCCGCTGGATCTCGGTCGGATGGTTGAGCGGGTCTTCGCCGCTCGGGTTCGCGCTGGTCGAGAGGATCGGGTTGCCCAGTTCCTTTACGAGTTCCAGGCACACGGGATGGTCCGGGATCCGGATGCCCACCGTTTTCTGCTTGGTGAGCAAGAGCCGCGGCACCTCGCGACTCGCCTCGAGCACGAAGGTGTAGGGGCCGGGGAGGAAGCGCTTGAGGATCCGGTAGGCGAAGTTCGACACCCGGGCGTACCGGCTGATGTGCGTCAGGTCGGCGCACACGAAGCTCATGGGCTTCTTGGGGTCGCGGCCCTTGATCCGGATGATGCGCTCGACGCCGTGCTTGCTCGTGATGTCGCACCCCAACCCGTACACCGTGTCGGTGGGGTACACGATCACGCCGTCGTTGCGCAGCACCTCGGCGGCCCGACGGATGTGGCGGATCTGCGGGGTCTCGGGGTGCACCGACAGCATGACAGCCATGGCATCCTCCCTCGCCTGCGGGGCGCAGGGAAGCTAAATCAGGCCGCCGGGGTTGTCAAACCCGGCCCGCCGCGGACTTGTCCCGGTCGGGGGCGGTGTGTATGCTCTCGCAAACTTTGGCCCGAAGGAGAACCGAAGCGATGACCGACGAGAAGACCACGGGGGGCGTGGACGAGGCGCCGGAGACCCAGCCGGCCACCCGGGAGGAGTTCGCCCGGCTGCTCGAGGGGGCCGACCAGGGGGCGGCCGTGCAGAGGGTGAAGCCCGGGGACAAGGTGCGGTGCCGGGTGGCCCGGGTTGCGGACGACTGGGTGTTCGTGGACCTGGGCGGCAAGCAGGAGGGCTCCATCCGCCGGGAGGAGTTCGAGGCCGACGCCCTGCCCTCCGAAGGGCAGGAGATCGAGGCCTACGTGGTCTCGACCGCGGCCGGGGAGGTGGTGCTGACCACGAAGCTGTCGGCCCGCGACCTCTCGAAGAACGCCCTGGCCGAGGCCCACCAGGCGGGCATCCCGGTGGAGGGCAAGGTCGTCAAGGTGGTCAAGGGCGGCTACGAGGTGCGCATCGGGGGGCTTCGGGCCTTCTGCCCCCATTCCCAGATCGATCTTCGCTGGACCAAGGAGCCCGAGGTCCACGTGGGCCAGACCTACGCCTTCAAGGTCCTCGAGTACAAGGAGGGGGGGCGGAACGTCGTGCTCTCGCGCCGGGCGCTCCTGGAGGAGGAGCGGGCGAAGAAGCGCGAGGAACTCCGGAACGTGCTGGAACCGGGTGCGGTGGTCACCGGTCGGGTCCGGGCGGTGCACGAGTTCGGGGCGTTCGTGGAGTTCGACGGGGTCGACGGCCTCATCCCCGTCTCCGAGATGAGCTGGGGCCGGGTGGAGAGCCCCACCGAGGTCGTCCGGCCCGGGGACGAGGTCACGGTGAAGGTCATCGCGGTCGACTGGGAAAAGGACCGCGTCACCCTCTCGCTCAAGGAGCTGCAGGAGGATCCCTGGACCGCGGTGGCCTCGAAGTACCAGCCCGGTCAAAGGGTGCAGGGCCGGGTCACCCGGATCGCCCCGTTCGGGGCGTTCGTGGAACTGGAGCCCGGGGTCGAGGGCCTGGTGCACATCTCCGCCCTGGGGGCGGGCCGCCGGGTCCGGAGCGCCGCCGAGGTGGTGAGCCCGGGAGAGGCCGTGGAGGTGGAGGTGGTCTCCGTCGATCCGGAGGCGCGCCGCATCTCGCTGTCCCTGGAGCACCGGCTGTGGGAGTCCATGGGGCCGCTGCCCGAACCCGGACAGGTGGTGGAGGGCACGGTGGAGCGGGTGGCGCCGTTTGGGGTGTTCGTGAAGCTGCCCTCCGGGCACGTGGGCCTCGTGCACAACACCGAGATGGGCACACCCAAGGGCACCGACCACGCCAAGGCCTTCCGGCCGGGAGACCCGATCCAGGTCGCGGTGCTCGGCGTCGAGGACGACGGCCGGAAGATCCGCCTCTCCCGGCAGGCGGTGGAGGAACGAGCGGAGCGCGAGGCCCTGGAGGAGTACTCCAGGCCTGCCGACTCCAGGCCGGCGGGACCCGTGTTCGGCACCCTGGGGGACCTCTTGAAGGAAAAGCTCAAGAAAGGTTGAGCGGCCCCGTAGGATCAACCCCGCGGCCCCCCGCGCTTCTCCCGGAGGCGGGGGGCCGTTTCGTTGGGGGACC
>CAZUYO010000212.1:0-5187 GCA_964624725.1 uncultured Thermodesulfobacteriota bacterium | reverse complement strand
GGACACGACATGAGCGACGCCTACGATGCCATTGTGATCGGCGGCGGGCCCGGGGGCCTCACCGCGGGGATGTATCTGGCCCGGGCGGGCCGGAAGACGCTGCTTCTCGAGCAGGCCCTCCTGGGCGGCCAGATCGCCCAGACGGCCCACGTGGAGAACTACCCCGGATTCCCCGAGGGGATCAGCGGCCGGGAGCTCATCGACCGCATGGAGCAGCAGGCCCGCCGGTTCGGGCTCGAGATCCAGTTCGGCCGGGTGGAGGCGCTGCGGGTCGACGCGGACGAAAAGGAGGTGGTGGTCTCGGGGTTTCCGTTCCGGGCCCGGGTGGTGGTGGTGGCCACCGGGCTCGTGCAGCGGCTCGGGGTGCCGGGGGAGGAGGAGTACCTGGGCCGGGGGGTCTCCTACTGCGCCACCTGCGACGGCGCCCTGTACCGGGGCCGGCCCGTGGCCCTGGTGGGGGCGAGCGAGTGGGCCATGGAGGAGGCCCAGTTCCTGAGCCGGTTCGCCGACCCCCTGTACCTCGTGATCCCCACGGCCGAGCTCAAACCCACGAGCGACCTGCGGCGGGAGCTTCTGGCCCACCCCAAGGTCCAGGTGGTGCCGAGCGCGAAGCCCCTCGAGGTGCTGGGGGACGAGCAGGGGGTGACCGGGCTCCGGATCGAGGACCGCGCTTCGGGCGGGGAACGGGAGCTCCGGGTGGACGGGGTGTTCATCTTCTCGGGCCGAAAACTGCCGGGCACCGATTTCCTGCGGGGCGTGGTGGAGCTCGACGACGCGGGGTACGTCGTGGCGGGGGAGGACTGCGAGACGAGCGTGCCCGGGGTCTACGCCGTGGGGGACGTGCGGCGCCGGCGGTTCCACCAGGTGGCCACGGCCGTGGGCGACGGCGCCGTGGCCGGCATGGACGCCCTCCGGCACCTGAAGGGCCGGTGACCGGGGTGCGGATCGCGGCCTTCGCCGACCTCCACGGCGACCTCGCCGCCCTGGAGGCGATCCTGGAGGACGCCGGCCGGCGGGGCGCCGAGGCCCTGTTCCACCTGGGGGACATGGGGGGCGGGCCCCAGGATGCCGCGGTCTGGGCCCGGCTTCGGGAGGCCGGCGTCGTGGGGGTACGGGGGGAGGCGGATCCCGCAGACCCGCCGGCCTGGATCCGGGTGGAGGACGGCGGCGTGGCGCTCGCCCTGTGCCACGCCGACCCCCGGGAGGCCTGGCGCCCCCTGGACGCCGATACCCCCGACGGGGAACTCGCCGAGGTGTTCGCCCTGGTGGAGGCCGGGGTGCTCCTGGTGGGGCACACCCACGAGCCCCTGACCCGGGAGGTGGGGGACCGGTTGCTCCTCAACCCGGGGCCGGCCGGGGGCGGGGCCGAGGCCCGGTATCTCCTGCTGGACACCGAGGGGGGCCTCACGGTCCTTCACGTTCGCGTGCCGGTCCGAAGGGCCCCAGGCGAGTCCCGGTAGGCTCGTCCTCGGGGGCCGGTGCTGCCGCGGGGCCCGCGAAGGGTGCGGCGGATGGGGGTTGGGCCGGCCGGGGTTGGCAGTCCAGGGGACTTCGGTGCACGGTCGTCGGTCTACGGTCTCCGGTCCCTTGGCCCAGGCCGCACCGGCCCACCGCCTGGGCGGGGAGGGCGGAAGGGATGGTTCTTGCGAGGGGGCCGCGGCGCGGACTGCCGGACCGTCCGGTTTCCGGGCCTTCCCGCCTCCCCCGCCGTAAGGAGGTTGAAACGGGAGCCGCGTTGTGGGTAGAATCCGCCTTCCGGCTGAGGCCGGAGCAACGGTGAGCGGGAAGCGTCGGGACGTGGCGCAGTCTGGTAGCGCGTCTGCTTCGGGAGCAGAAGGTCGCTGGTTCGAATCCAGTCGTCCCGACCATCTTTCCCTCCGCCGTTTTTTGTTGCGGGCGAAGAGGCCAGGGGCTCGAGCGGACGTTCGGTTTCGGGAGGAACCGCGCCGCATGCAGATGCTCCTGGCCGTCTTGTTTTTGCTCGCCTGCCTCGCCGGGCCCGCCCCGGCCGGGGACGTGGCCTACCGCCTGGTGGAGCCCGCCGACCCGGCCCATGACCTCCTGCCCAAGACCTGCCGGGTGTGCCACAAGGACCAGGACTTCCGGTTCTTCGTGGTGGTGGCCCCGGATGACCAGGGCCTCCAGGCCGCCCGGAACCGGCTGGAGGCCGGGGGCCCGGCCCCGGCGGCCGACCGGCCCAAGAACCCCCACACGGCGATCGCCTGCCTGTTCTGCCACCTGGAGGACCCGGCCCAGACCCCGCCCGAGCAGATGCGATTTCGTACCCTCGACGGGGGCGCGGTGGGGCGCGACCGCGTCGGGGCCGCCTGCGGGCTGTGCCACCCGGGGGGGAGCGAGGACCACCCCCTGGTGCTCGGCGCGGCCGACCCCACGGCCGACCTGGAGGAGGCGGGGCTTCCGCTCCCGGGGGGCGAACCCGCGTGCTACACCTGCCACGACCTCCACTCCGAGGACGTGGGCCCGGCCGCCGTGCGGAAGGCCTACCTGCGGTTCGCCGCAAAGAGCCCGGCGAGCTTCGTGCACGGAAACCGGGCCGGGTGCCGGGCCTGCCATCCGGGGGAGCCGGCGCCCGGGTCCGACCCGGTGTTCCTGGAGCCCGACGCCACGGCCCGCTGTGAGCGCTGTCACACCGGGGGCCACGAGAAGATCCACCCCGTCGGGGTGGCCTCCACCGAGCGCACCTACCCCATGGACTTTCAGGATCTCCCCCTGGGCCCGGAGGGCAGGATCACCTGTTCCACCTGCCACGACGAGCCCTGCACCGAGCGGGTCGACCCCCGGAATCCCCGGTTTCTCCGCGGCGGGCCGTACCTGACCCCCACCGAGTTCTGCTACCGGTGCCACCCCAAGGCCGGGGTGGGGGCGCTCAACCCCCACGACCAGGTCACCGACGACGGCCGGCTCGTGAGCACGAGTTGCGTGTTTTGCCACCGGAAGCGGCCGGGGGAGGAGGGGCCCGGGGCGCTCGCGTTTCTCCACTCGCCCCTGGAACTGTGCATGGGCTGCCACGATCCGGCGCCCCACCCCACGGTGAACCACCTCGTGGAAATGCCCGAACCGATGGAGAAGAAGCTCCACGCCTACGAGGAGCGGCACCGGGTGCGGCTTCCGCTCCACGAGGGCCAGATCGTGTGCACCACCTGCCACAACCCCCACGAGAAGGGTGCGGTCCGGGGTGAGGCGGCCCTGGGGGCGGGGGAGGAGAAGGCCTGGCGGGTGCCGAGTTTTGCGGAGCTCTGCACCCCCTGTCACGCGCGGTACGACTGAGGGCGGCGGGGCAGCCAGGCGGCTAGGCGGCTGGGCAAGCCCCCCGGGGCCGGGGCCTGCGGGAGAGGCGTGACCGCCGCGAACCGGACCGGGGGCCCGCCGGGGCAGGTCGGCCTGGAGGCCGCTCCCACGGGCTGGGCCGGACGGTGACGCTGGCATCCCGAAGAGGTTCGGCCGCCTCGTTGCCCAGCCGCCGGGCCGTCTTGAGAGGAGAGAACCTTACATGTGGGAACTGTTTCAAAAGGGCGGGCCGGCCATGTGGGTGCTGGCCGGGCTTTCGGTGGCCGGGCTTGCCGTGGTGGTGGAGCGGCTTCTGGTGCTCTACCAGGCCCGCACCGACACCGAGGCGTTTACGGCGCGGATCGCGGCGGCCCTGGGGGCCCAGCGCTACGAGGAGGCCCTGGAGATCGCCCGGAAGGGCAGGGGGGCCATGGCCCGGATCCTCACCGCCGGGCTCGAGCGGATCCGTCGGGGTCGGGCCGAGGTGGAAAAGGCCATCGAGGCCCGGGGGGACCTGGAGGTGGCGAAGCTGGAGCGCGGGCTCGTGTTCCTCCAGGCCGTGGCCAAGACGGCCCCGCTCGTGGGGTTCTTCGGCACGGTGTCGGGCATGATCAAGGCCTTCGAGGCCATGGGCCGCGCCGGCCTGGGCGACCCGGCCAACGTGGCCCTGGGGATCTCGGAGGCCCTCATCACCACGGCGGCCGGCCTGGCCGTGGCGATCCCGGCGTTCTTCTGCCACGCCCTGTTCGTGGGCAAGGTGAACCGGTTCGTGATGGAGCTCGAGGAGGGCTCGATCCGGTTCCTGGAGGCCCTGGAGGAGGCCGAGGAGCGCCAGGCCCGTACCCTGGCCCGGTACGAGATCGGCGGAGAGTACCTTGAGATTTAAGCGGCGCCTGCCCCCGGACGACGAGGGGGTCCCCATGGCCTCCATGGCGGACATCGCCTTCCTGCTCATCATCTTCTTCATGCTGACCACGGTGTTCAGCGTGGACCGGGGCCTTCTGATCGAACTGCCGGAGACCAAGGTGGGCGAGCCGGTGGAGGTGCGGGAGGTGGTGATCACGATCCCGGCGGAAGGGCCCGTGCACCTGGACGGCAAACCGGTGCCCCTGGAGGACCTGGGCCCCCGGGTGGCGGAGGCCCGCCGGCGGAACCCCCGCCGGCCGGTGGTGGTGCGAAGCGACCGGCGGGTGCCCTACGGCCGGGTGGCCGACGTGATGGACGAACTGCTGCAGGCGGGCGTCACCGACGTGGCCCTGCCCACCGCCCCCGAACCGGAGGGCGGGGGGTGAGATCGGTTCCCGGGTCCGACCCGCGGGAGGTCCGGCTCCACCGGTTCGGCGTGGGCCTGGGCCTTGCCCTGGCCGCGGGGATCCATGCCCTGGTGCTGTGGGGGCCGGACGTGGCCTACCGGCCGGTGCTGGAACAGGCGCGGGTGCGCCGGGCGCTCCGGGTAAAGCCCTACGTGCCGCCCCCGCCCCCGCCTCCCCGGCCCGAACCTCCGCCCCGGTCGGGCACCGGGGCGGCCGAGGCCCCGCCGACCCCCGTGAACCGGACCGAGGCGCGCCGCAAGGCGCCGGCGGCCGAGCGGGCGCTCGAGGCCCCGTCCGAACGGCCGCCGGCGGGGAGCGTGCCCCGGCCCGGCCTCCCCGAGCCCGAGGTGCGAAAGCCCGGCGCGCCGGTGGCCGAGAGCCGGGCCGAGCCGAAACCGCCCGCGCCCCCGCCGGCCGACGTCCGGCCGGAGCCCAGGCCCGACGAGTGGTCGGCGGTGCTGGCGGAGCTGGAGGCCCGGGGGGAAGCCCTGGCCGAGCGCCAGGCCGCCCGGGGCGGAGAGGCCGCCGGGGCCGGCCAGGGCGCAGCCGGGGGGGAACCGGGTGCCGGGGGGGAGGAGGGGTACCT
>CAZUYO010000211.1:0-5188 GCA_964624725.1 uncultured Thermodesulfobacteriota bacterium | reverse complement strand
AACGCCTCGATCCAGGACACGGGAAGGTCGGGCGGGGCCGACAGGGTCAGGGTGAAGGCCCAGGGGGTGCCGCCCATGGCCGCCACGTCGCTCGCGTTGACGGCCAGGGTCTTCCAGCCCAGGTCCTCGGGTCGGCCCCAGTCCCGGCGGAAGTGGACGCCCTCCACGAGGGCGTCGGCCGTGAACAGAAGAACGCCGTCCCCCACGGGGAGGACGGCGGTGTCGTCGCCGGGGCCCCCGGCGGAGCCGGCCGAAAGGAGGCCCAGCCGGTCCAGGAGGCCGAACTCTCCGACGTCCGCGAGCCTCACGAGCCGGCGGCCTCCCGGGCGCCGGCCCCGTCGGCGGGGGGCTTGAGGGCCAGGTCGATCACCTCGTCCATGGTCTTCACCAGATGGAACGTGAGGGCCCGCCGGACCTTGGGCGGCAGGTCCTCCAGATCCTTCTCGTTTCGTTCGGGCAGGATCACGGCCTGGAGCCCGGCCCGCATGGCCGCGAGACATTTCTCCTTGATCCCGCCCACCGGGAGCACCCGGCCCCGTAGGGTGATCTCCCCGGTCATGCCCACGGTGTGGTCCACCGGACGGCCGGTCATCACGCTCAAAAGGGCCACCGCCATCGTGACGCCGGCCGAGGGGCCGTCCTTCGGGATGGCCCCGGCGGGCACGTGGATGTGGACCTCCCTCTGGTCGAAGAAGTCCTCGGGCACCCCGAGGTCGGCCGCCTTGCTCCGGGCGTAGGAGAGGGCCGCCTGGGCCGACTCCTTCATCACGTCGCCGAGCTGGCCCGTGAGGATCAGCTTGGGCGACCCCTTCATGGTGGTGACCTCGATGTGGAGGATGTCGCCGCCGCTCTGGGTCCAGGCGAGCCCCGTCGCCACCCCCACCAGATCCCCCTCCACCTCGGCCTCGGGCAGGAACCGCGGGGGGCCCAGGTACCGGTGGAGGTTCCGGCGGGTGATCCGGTGCTTCTTGGCCTGGCCCTCGGCCACCCGCCGGGCCACCTTGCGGCACAGGTTCGCAATCTCCCGCTCCAGGTTTCGCAGGCCTGCCTCCCGGGTGTACTGGTCGATCACCATGCCCAGGGCCTCGGGGGAGATCTCGAACCGCTCCGCGGTGAGTCCGTGCTCGGCCATCTGCCGGGGGATCAGATGCCGGCGGGCGATCTCGAGCTTCTCCTCGCGGGTGTAGCCCGACAGCCGGATCACCTCCATCCGGTCCAGGAGCGCCGGCGGGATCGGGTCGATCAGGTTCGCGGTGCAGATGAACATGACCTCCGAGAGATCGAAGGCCACGTTCAGGTAGTGGTCCTCGAAGGAGGAGTTCTGGGCCGGGTCGAGCACCTCCAGGAGGGCCGAGGCCGGGTCGCCCCGGAAGTCCTGGCCGATCTTGTCCACCTCGTCCAGCATGAACACCGGGTTCCGGGACCCCGCCTTGCGGATCCCCTGCACGATCCGGCCGGGCATGGCGCCCACGTAGGTGCGGCGATGGCCCCGGATCTCGGCCTCGTCCTTGACGCCCCCGAGGCTCATCCGCACGAACTTGCGGCCCATGGCCCGGGCGATGGACTGCCCCAGGCTCGTCTTCCCCACCCCCGGCGGCCCCACGAAGCACAGGATCGGGCCCTTGGTGTCGGGCTTGAGTTTCTTGACCGCCAGGTGCTCCAGGATCCGGTCCTTCACCTTCTCCAGGTCGTAGTGGTCCTCGTCCAGGATCTTCTTGGCCCGCGGGATGTCGATGTTGTCCCTGGTGCGCTTTTTCCAGGGCATCTCGGTGAGCCACTCGATGTAGGTGCGGATCACCGCCGCCTCGGCCGAGGACGGGGGCATGCCCTGGAGCCGCTTGAGCTCCCGCTCGGCCTCGGCCCGGGCCTCCTTGGGCATCTTGGCCTTCTCGATCTTCTCCCGGAGGTTCTCGATCTCCTCCCCCCGGTCGTCGGTGATCCCGAGCTCGTCCTGGATCGCCTTGAGCTGCTGGCGCAGGAAGTACTCCCGCTGGCTCTTGTTCATCTCCTCCTTGGCGGCCGATTTGATCTTGGCCTGGACCATGAGCACCTGGAGCTCCCGCTCCAGCAGGCTGTGGACCCGGTTGATCCGGTCCTTGGGGTCCACGGCCTCGAGCACCTGCATGGCGTCGGCCACCTTCAGGTTCACGTTGGCCGCCACGATGTCGGCGAGCCGGCCGGGGTCCTCCACGTTCTCCAGGATCATCATGATCTCGGTGGAGATGCCCTTGCCCATGTTCACGATCTCTTCGAGCTTTTCGCGCACCGAGCGCATCAGCGCCTCGGACTCGTAGTCGGGCTCGCTCAGCACGGTTTCGGGCACGGGCTCCACCCGGACCCGGTAGCAGGGGTCGGTGGTCAGGATCTCCTTTCGCCGGGCGCGGCTCAGCCCCTGCACCAGGATCTTGATGCGGCCGTCGGGGAGCTTGAGCATCCGCATGATCATGCCCACGGTGCCCATCTCGTAGATGTCGTCGGGCCCGGGTTCCTCGGTGGCCACCTCCTTCTGGGTGGCCAGGTACAGCATGCGGTTGCCCTGGAGGGCCTCCTCCACGGCGGCCACGGATTTTTCCCGTCCCACGAACAGCGGGAGGATCATGAACGGAAACACCACCACGTCCCGCACCGGGAGCATGGGAAGGACCTCGGGGATCTCCACCCCCTGGATCTCGGCGTTCTCCGCAACGGTCGGCGTGTTCTCGCTTTGCGACATGGATCGCCTCGTCACTCGATGGGAACCCGGCGGTACCCCCTCCGCCGGTCGGTCATCTTGGGAATCTCCACCTCCAGCACCCCCCGGTCGAGGGCCGCCCGCGTGCCCGAGGGGTCTCCGGGGGCCGGCAGCAGCACCATCCGCTGGAACGGGCCGAAGGTGCGCTCGACCCGCAGGTAGCTCCACCCCGTCTCGGGGGCGGGTTTCACCCCCCGCAGAATGAGGAACTGGGGGCCGGCGTAGAGCTCGAGGGTCGAGCGGTCGACGCCCGGCAGGTCGGCCCGCACCCGCACCGCGCCCGCCTCCTCCACCACGTCCACGGGGGGGAACGCCCCCGGGTTCGCCAGGCTCGCCGGCGCGAGCTGATCCTCGAACAGCCGGCGGAACAGGGCCTGCACCTGCTCCTCGAAGTAGCGGAGACGTTCCAGTAGGTCGCGGGGCGGATGGCGCATCGGGGCCTCGACGAGGGCGGTTTCGAAGGTGCCGCGGGATCATAGCCACGGCCCGGGGGGTCGTCAAGAAAGCCCGTTTTTCTCGAAGAATTGCGAGACGATGGCGCGGTCCCGGGTCAGGGGGAAGGGGGGAAGGCTCTCCCGCAGCACCCGGCCGTACCCCTTCTGGACGATCCGCAGGTCGAGGATCGCCACCAGGCCCCGGTCGTCGGACCGGCGCAGGAGCCGCCCCACCCCCTGGACCAGGGTCATGGCCGCGGCGGGGAGCTGGTAGGCCGTGAACGGCGATCGGCCCGTCGCCCGCACCCGCTCGATCCGGGCCTGGACCAGGGGCTCGTCGGGGCTCGCGAAGGGGATGCGGTCGATGATGACGGCGCTCAGGGCGTCGCCCGGCACATCGACGCCCTCCCAGAACGAGAGCGCCCCCAGGAGCACCGAGTGGCGGTCCTCCTGGAACCGCCGCAGGAGCACCTCCCGGGGCCCCTCGCCCTGGACCAGGAGGGGGTAGGGGACCCGGCCCCGGAGCCGGTCGGCCACGGCCCGGAGGTTCCGGTGGGAGGTGAACAGACAGAAGGCCCGGCCAAGGGTGATCCCGAGGAGGGCCTCGATCTCGGCGGCCACCGCCCCCGGGAACTCGGGGGCGTTGGGGTCGGGGAAGGCGCGGGGGATGTAGAGGATCCCCTGCTCCCGGTGGTCGAAGGGGCTCTCCGCCACGAACTCCCGGGCCGCCTCCGGCACGCCGAGGCGCTCGCGCACGTACGCGAAGGCGCCGCCGATCCGCAGGGTGGCCGAGGTGAGAACGGCCGGGGTTTCCCCCCCGAACAGGTTCGCCGCGAGCACCTCCCCCACCTCCACCGGGGCGGCCCGGAGGAAGGCCCCGCGGCCCCGGGTCTCGAGCCAACGCACCTCCCCGGGTTCGGGCTCGTTCAGGAACCGGACGAGGTCCTCCTGGAGTTCCCGGGTGCGGCGGGCCACGGCCTCGGCGTCCGGCGAGCGCGCCTCCCGGGGCCGGAGCCGGTCCTCCCAGGCGGCCAGCGCCGCGAGGAGTTCCTCGAGCCGGCGTCCGGGCTTTCCGGCCAGGGGGCCCCGGAGCCGGCGGGCCGCCTCGGCCCGGGGCAGGGCCGGCCAGAAGGCGTCGGACGCCTCGGCCACCCGGTCCAGGGCCTTGGCGAGGCCGGGGGGCGCTTCGGCGTCCCCGGCCAGGGCCCGGCGGGCGTCCCGGACGAGCTCGGCCACCCGGTAGGAGCTCACCTGGGTGCCGAAATGGTCCGTGGCCACCGCCTCCAGGTGGTGGGCCTCGTCCACCACGAGGGCCTCGTACCGGGGCAGCACCTCGGACGAGGAGGCGGACCGCACGGCCAGGTCGGCGCAGAGGAGATGGTGGTTCACCACCACCACCTGGGCCCTCTGGGCCTCTCGCCGGCGGCGCAGGAAAAAGCAGGCGTCCTCCCGGGGGCACCGGGAGCCCCAGCAGGCCTCCCGGGTCGAGCACACGTCTTTCCAGGGGCCGAAGTCGTCGGGAAGGTCGGACCACTCGGCCCGGTCGCCCGTGGCGGTCGAGCCGGCCCAGCGCTCGAACCGGTCGTAGAGTTTGGCCTCCTCGGGGAACCGAAAGAGGGGCTGGGCCCGAAACGCCTCGAACCTCCGGAGGCACAGGTAGTTCTGACGGCCCTTGAGGAGCACCGCCGACACGGGCCGCCCCAGGGCCCGGGCCAGGAGCGGCACGTCCCGCTCCACGATCTGGGCCTGGAGGGTCTTGGTGGCCGTGCTCACCACCACCCGCTTGCCCGAGGCCACCGCCGGTGCGAGATAGGCCAGGGTCTTGCCGGTGCCCGTGCCGGCCTCGGCCAGGAGCACCCCGCCTCGCCGGAACACCTCGGCCACGGCACGGGCCATGCGCACCTGGGGCTCCCGGGGCGTGTAGCCGGGCACCGCGCGGGCCAAGGGCCCATCGGCCGAAAAAAAGGCTTCGATGTCCATGGGGGTGCGATGGTCAGAAGGGAGAACGCCTCGTCGGAGCTAC
>CAZUYO010000210.1:0-5247 GCA_964624725.1 uncultured Thermodesulfobacteriota bacterium | reverse complement strand
CGGCCGTTCGCGTTCCGCGAGCCTGGGAGCCCATCGCGGTCGAACCCTCGGTCGCCCGGACCGACCCTCGGCGCCGGAGTCGACGTCCTTCCGAATAACTTCGGTCCACGGTCGCCGGTCGGCGGCCTTCGGTCCCGTGGTCCTGACCGCGGCGGCCCGTCGTTACTGTGGGAGCCACGCCCGGCGCTCCAGCAGGCCCATGCCCCGGACCGTGCCTATTTCGCCGCCGGAGCAATATCGTTCTTGCGAGCTGGCCGCGCCGCGCGGGGCCTACCGGAGCTTCCCTACGACGTCGGACACGGGTTCCGCCGCGGAAGGCCGCGAGGTTCGGCGCACGGGGCCCCGGCGTCCGCGTCAGCGCAACGGGAGACCCGTCGCGGGAACGGCCGCCCGCGGAGACGACGGCAGCGCGAAGACTTTCCCCATCGGTGTGATCGATTTGCGCTCCCTCTGTTCACTTTACATAGTTACGCATGCGTCCGCGAAGCCGCATCGTAACCCATTGTGTTCTAAGCACAATCGATACCAGTGGAAAAAAGAGCAAACTTTGCGCAGCCAATGTGTGAAAAAACCCTAAAGCTTTCTTGCGCTCCGGCCGACTGGTTGTCCGACGCGTCGAACCCCGACATTGGATGGGCCCCATGTACGAGACCTATTGGAACCTGCACGCTCCGCCGTTCGAGAACGTCCCGGACCCCCGGTTCTTTTACGCCTCGGAGGTCCACCGGGAATGCCTGGCCCGGGTCCAGTATGCCGTGAGCCGACGCAAAGGTGCCGTGCTCGTGGTGGGCGACGTGGGGTGCGGCAAGACCCTGCTGTGCCGCCGGTATCTCGCCACCCTGTCCCCGGGGGCCTACGACGTGGCCCTGCTCGTGCATCCGAGCCTCGATCCCATCGGGTTCCTCCGGGAGGTGCTGCGGCAATGGGGCGAGCCCCCCCGCGGAGACTCCAAGGACGAGCTCCTCGGGCAGGTCCGCGCGCGCCTGCTCCAGAACCACCGGCGGGGGGTCGAGAGCCTTCTCGTGGTGGACGAGGCCCAGGCGATCCAGGGGCTCGAGACGCTGGAGGAACTCCGCCTCCTGTTGAACCACCAACTGGACGACCGGTTCCTGCTCACGGTGGTCCTCCTGGGCCAGCCCGAGGTCCTCAACCGCATCCGGGCCCTGCCCCAACTCCACCAGCGCATCGGCATCCGCGCCCGGCTCGGTCCCCTGACCCAGGACGAGACCGTGCGGTACGTGCTCACGCGGCTCAAGCGGGCGGGCGCCACCCGGTGCATGTTCCGGCCGCGCGCCCTGGCCGCGGTCTACCGGCTGTCCCGGGGCGTCCCCCGGGAGATCAACACCCTGTGCGATCTCGCCCTGCTGCGGGCGTACCTGGAACGGGCGCCGTTCGTGGAGGAGGCCCACGTGGCCTTCGCCGACGAGGAGGCCGTGTCGTGCGCATGATCGAGCTCGTGGGACGTGGGACCACGGCCGCGGCCCTGGAACTCCGGGACCGGCCGCCGGCGCCGGGGTTTGGGGAGGCCCTTTACGACGAACTCGTGGAGGGGCTGGGTCGGGTGGCGGCCGGGATCCGCCGGCGCTGCCGGGTGCGGCTGGGGCGGATCGTGGGAACGGTGTGCCGGTGGGCCCGGACGGGCGATCCCGACGGAAGCCTCCTGCGCCGGAGCCTCGAACCGTACCCGGCCGAGGAGCTCATCGCCCGCCACTCGGCCAACGTCACGGTGCTGAGTCTCACGATCGCCCGGGCCATGGGGCTCGACGAGGCGTCCCGGGTCAACGTGGCCCTCGCCGCGGCCGCCCACGACCTCGGCATGGCGGCCCTGCCCGAGGATGTGGTGCTCAAGCCCTCGGCCTTTTCCGAGGGGGAGCGTCGCGTCCTCGAGGGGCACCCCTCCCTGGGGTTCCGGCTGCTCCGGAACCTGGGGCCCAAGGCGGAACCGGCGGCCCGCGCGGCCTTCGAGGAGCACGAGCGCGAGGACGGCAGCGGCTATCCCCGGCGCCTGCGCGGCGACGCCATCTGTCTCGAGGCCAAGATCATCGCCGTGGCCGACACGTTCGAGGCCCTGGTGCACCCCCGTCCCCACCGGCCGGCCGTGCCGCCCCACCAGGCCGTGGCGGCGTTGGCCAAGGACCTGCGGGGGCGGTTGGCCCCCCGCCCGGTACGCGCCCTGCTCCGGGAACTGACCCCGTTCCCCCCCACGACCCGCGTGCGTTTGAGCGACGGCCGCACGGGCACCGTGTGGGAGGTACGGCCGTCGGCGCCGCTCCGGCCCGTGGTTCGGGTGTGGGAGTCCGGCGGAACCCGGAACGTGGATCTCCTGCGCCACCCATCGCTGCGGATCGCCGAGGTCCTCCCGGACCCCGGCCCGGGGCAACGGCCGCACTGAGGCACCCCAACCCCCGAAGGAGACGAGCCATGCAGACCTTGGTCCGGTTGGACCCGATCCCCCTGCCCCGTCCTTCCCGCCGGGTGGCCGCGCGCCGGGTGGGATCCCAGACCGTTCTTGTGCCCACGGCCCGCACGGCCTCCGAGGTCGGGGCGGTCTACACCCTGAACGAGGTCGCGGCCCGGATCTGGGAACTCCTTCCCGCCGCCCGGTGCGTGGACGAGATCGTGGACGCCCTGCTGGCCGAGTACGAGGCCGACCGGCTCATTCTCCGGGCCGACGTGCTCGAGTTTCTGGCCGACGGGATCGCGGCGGGGGTGCTGGAGGTCACGGAATGACCCGCACCGTTCCCCTCACCCTGTGGGCCCGGGAAACGGCCGACGAGTTCTGGGAACACCGGGTGCCCGTGGAGGGCACCTTCGAGCTCACCCGGGCCTGCCCCTTCTCCTGCCCCCACTGCTACTGCCCCGAGGCCACCCCGGGCGCAGAGCTCACGACGCCCCAGATCCTCGGGCTCCTGGACGAACTGGCCGAGGCCGGCTGCCTGTGGCTCACCCTCACGGGCGGGGAACCCCTGGCCCATCCGGGGTTCGAGCGGATCTACCTTCACGCCGTGGAGCGGGGCTTCCTGGTGACCCTGTTCACGAACGGGTTTCTGCTGGACCGCCGGGTGCGCGAGGTCCTGGCGTACCGGGCCCCGGCGTCGATCGAGGTCTCGGTGTACGGGGTGTCGGAACGGGGCTACGGGCGGGCCGCCGGCCGGCCCGATGCCTGGCCCGTGGTCCGGGCCCACGTGGAGGCGGCCGTGGCCGAGGGGTTTCCGGTGGCCCTCAAAACCGTGCTCACCCGGGCCACGGCCCCCGAACTGGACGCGATGGCGGCCTGGGCCCGGGAACTGGGCGTGGGGTTTCGGTTCGACCCCGGGATCAACCCGCGCCTCGACGGCGCCGCCCGGCCCCTGGGCGAGCGGCTTTCCCCCGAGGAGGTCCTGGCCTTCGAGGCCCGGTTCTCCGACCGGTGCGAGGCCTGGCGGGAGGCCTGCGCCCTTCCCTCGGGCGGCGCCGGACCGAACGGCCTGGGATGCGGCGCCGGCCGCACGGCGTTCCACCTGACGGCGGAGGGGGCCGTGACCCCCTGCCTGTTGCTCCCGGGGGTGGGGGTGTCGGCGCTGGAGGGAGGGTTTCGGGCCGCGTGGGAGCGCGACATCCCCCGGATGCTCGACCTCCTGCCCCCCGGGAACCCCGAGTGCGGGGCCTGCGACCTGGGGAACCTGTGCGACCACTGCCCCGCCTGGGCCTACCTGGAACACGGCCGGTGGAACGCGAGGGTGGAGTACCTGTGTTCCCTGGCCCACGGCCGCGCCCAAACCTTCGGGAGGAAGTGCGCGTGAACCGGAAGCCCTACGCCAAGCCCGTGCTCCGGCGGGTGGAACTGGCCGTGGAGGAGGCCGTGCTGGCCGCCTGCAAGACCCAGCGGTGGCAGCCGGCCCGGGGGCGGAAGTGGTGCGTGCATCCGTGGTGCAAGCGGAGGCTCGGATCGTGAGGCCGGCGGCGCGGTTTCGGATCGGGGACGTGGTGGTCGGGGTGGAACGGCGGGACGGCGGGCTCCCCCTGGCCCGGCCGGCCTACGGGCCGTTCCGGGTGGAGCGGGAGGACGCGCCCCCGGACGTGGCGGTCACCGCCCTGCCCGGCCCGCCCCCCGCCGTTTCGGGGATGCTCCGGTTCCGGAGCGACGAGACCTGGAGCCTCTGGGAGGCGGGCGACGGGTTTCTCTTTCGCCCGGCCGGGGGGCCCGGTACGGCCTGGATCTCCGAGACGTTCCGGGAGGTGCGGGTGTACGGGCTGGATGCCGAGGCCCCGGTGCTCGACTACCCGCTGGACGAGCTCCTGTTCGTGCACCTCCTCCCCGACCTGGCCGGGGTGCTCCTCCACGCCTCGGCCGTGGTGCAGGACGGCCGGGCCCTGGGGTTCACGGGGGTTTCGGGCACCGGGAAGTCCACCATGGCGACCCTCTGGGCCTCGGCCCGGGGCGCGCCGGTGCTGAGCGACGACCGGGTCGTGCTCCGGGTCCGGGAGGACGCGGTGTGGTGCCACGGCACCCCGTGGCACGGCACGGCCGGCCGGGCCCTGGGGGGCGGCGCGCCCCTCGGGGCGCTCCACCTCCTGACCCAGTCCCGGGTGCCCTACCGCCGTCCCCCCGAACCCGACACGGCCCTGGCGCGGCTCCTGCCCTGCGTGTTCCTGCCCCACTGGGATCCCGGGCGGACCGCCTGGGCCCTCGAGGCCCTCCACCAGATCGTGACCCGGATCCCGCCGGAGGAGGTGGGGTTCTTCCCCCATCCGGCGTGCCTCGACACCCTGTTCCCGAGGGAGGCCGCATGAGCCGAGCGCCCCTGCCCGATCGGGTGGTCCTGGTCCGGGGGGGCTCCATGGCGCCCTGCCTCCTGGCGGGCGACCGGGTGTTCGTCCGACCGGCGGCCGAAGGGGAGCCCCGGCCGGGCCAAGTGGCGCTCCTGGCCGGCCCGGTGCCGGTGCTTCACCGGGTGCTTCGCCGAGAGGGCGGCACCCTCTGGGTGCGGGGCGACGCCCAGGCCGGGCCGGCCGAACCGGTTTCCGCCGGGAGGGTTCGGGGGGTGGCCCAGTGGCGGGTCCGGGACGGGCGCCTGGAGGACCTGCCCGGGCCGAGAAGGGCCCGGTTGCGCCTACCGGCCCCGGCGCCCAAGCCCGCCCCGGCCTGGGTCCGGTGGTGCCTGCCGGCCGACCCGCCGGAACCCCCTCCTCCCGAAGAGGCGGCCCGGTGGGCCCCGGCCGCCCGGCGCGAACGCCTCGCCCCCCTTCTGGCCCACCGCCTGGCCC
>CAZUYO010000209.1:0-5265 GCA_964624725.1 uncultured Thermodesulfobacteriota bacterium | reverse complement strand
C
The DNA here is from genome assembly GCA_964624725.1 of uncultured Thermodesulfobacteriota bacterium. Classification (GTDB taxonomy): domain Bacteria; phylum Desulfobacterota; class Deferrisomatia; order Deferrisomatales; family Deferrisomataceae; genus Deferrisoma. The sequence continues at coordinate 5,264 of CAZUYO010000209.1, read as the reverse complement.
CCTTTCTTTCGGGCCTTCGGCCCGGATCGCGCCTTGGAAGGCGCTCCCACACCGGCGCCGGCCCGGGCGTTGCCTTCCTCCGTTGTCGGGCCCCGCAGGGGCCCGGGGGGCCACCATGGACCTTGTTCGCCGGCTGACTCGGTGGGTCGGGATGCCGACCTGGAGCCGCGACCCGGCCGGGGTGGAGCGGTTCCTCCGGGAGCTCGATCCGCTCTTCCGCGACCTCGGCGCCGCCACCGAGCTCGTCCGGCTGCCCGCCTGGCACACCCGCGACGAGGCGGGTGAAGCCGTGACGTTCGTGCCGGCCCCGGCCCTTTGGGCGACCCGAAGGCCCGAGGCCCCCTGCCGGGTGCTCTTGGTCGCCCACGCCGACACGGCCCTCCCGCCCTCCGGCCCCTCTCCCCCCGATTCCCGGAGATCGGACCGGTTGGGGGGTGCGGGAGCCCTCGACGACAAAGGGGGCATTCTGGTGCTGTGGGAGGCCCTCCGGCGCTACGAGGCCGGTCCCCGCTCCTCGCCGGAGATCGGCTGGTCGGTCTGGATCGCCCCCGAGGAGGAACTGGGATCCCCCTGTTCGGGGCCGGAACTCCAAAGGCGTGCCGCCGGCCACGACCTCGCCCTCGTGTTCGAACCCTCCCACCCCGACGGGGCCCTCGTTTCGGACCGCGACGGGTCCGGGAACTACATCGCGGTGGTTCGCGGGCGGCGGGCCCACGCGGGCCGAAACCCCGAACAGGGGCGAAACGCCGTCCACGCCCTGGCCGCCCTGGTCGTGGAACTGGACGAACTCGGGAGAGCCGACCCGGAGCTGCGGATCAACGTCGGGGAGATCCGGGGCGGAGAGGCGGTCAATGTGATCCCCGACCGGGCGGTGGCCCGGTGGAACGTCCGGGCCCGGACCCCGGAGGCGGCGGCCCGGTTCGAGAAGGCCCTGGCGGCCGTGCATGCCCGGGTGGCGGCCCGATTCGGGGTGACGATCGAGATCGAGGGCCGGTTCGGCCGCCCGCCCCGCCGGTTAGACGCCAGGGCCCTGGCCGTTTACCGGTCGCTGGCCGCCTGCGCCACAGACCTGGGCCGGGAGCTCCCCTGGAGGCCGAGCGGAGGGGTTTCGGACGCCAATCTGCTCACCGCACTGGGCCTCCCCTGCGCCGACGGCCTCGGCCCCCGGGGAGACGGCATGCACACGGCGGAGGAGTGGGTGGCCGTGGAGAGCCTCGAGGAGCGGGCCGCCCTGGTTCACGCCTTCCTGTGCCGGCTCGAGGCCGGAGTTCCGTGGAACTCCGGCTAGGCGGCCCGTCGGCCAGGCGGCCGGGCAGCCGGGATCGCCGTTGGACCCCGCCGAAAACGGGGCTCCCACCGGGGATTTCGTCCCGGCCGTGGCCCTTCCCGCGGCAAGGCCCCCGGAGCGGCCCCTGGTAGGAGAGAGACCTTGGACACCCTGAACCCTTTTCGATCCGACCCCGTGGTCCAGAAACTCCGGGAAGGGCTGCTCCGGAGGACCGCCGAACTCCAGGCCGACCTGAGGGGCGTGCGCCCCCCGGACCCCGCGCGGGCCGAGGCCGCCCGGGCGCGGATCGAGGCGTGGTCCGAACTCCGGGGAGGGCCCCTCGCCCTCCCCTACCTGGCCACCGGCCGGGGCCGGGGGCCCCTGGTCGAGCTCGTGGACGGCAGCGTCAAATACGACATGATCGGGGGGATCGGGGTCCACTTCCTGGGCCACGGCCACCCGGCCCTCCTCGAGGCCGCCCTCGACGCGGCCCTCGAGGACGTGGCCATGCAGGGGAACCTCCAGCAGGGCGGGGTCGTGCCGGCCCTGGGCGAGGACCTCCTCCGGCTCGCGAACGAGGGGGGCGCGGCCCTTCGGCACGTGTTCTTCACCACGAGCGGGGCCATGGCCAACGAGAACGCGCTCAAGCTCGCGTTCCACCGCCACGCGCCGGCCGACCGCCTGCTCGCCTTCGAGGGCGGGTTCGCGGGCCGCACCCTGGCGCTCGCGTGGGTGACCGACCGGCCGGGCTACCGCACGGGCCTCCCCCCCACCCTGGCCGTGGACTACGTGCCGTTCTTCGACCCCGGGGATCCCGCCGGGAGCACGGCGCGGGCCCACGAGGCCCTTTGCCGCCACCTCGATCGCTACCCCGGCCGCCACGCCGCGATGATCTTCGAACTGGTGCAGGGGGAACGGGGGTTCTATCCGGGGAGTCCGGCGTTTTTCCGTCCCCTCATGGCCGAACTGCGGGACCGCGGCGTCGCGGTCGTGGTGGACGAAATCCAGACCTTCGGCCGCACCCACGCCCCCTTCGCGTTCCAGCACTTCGGGCTCGACGAGCTCGTGGACCTCGTGACCGTGGGCAAGATGACCCAGGTGTGCGCCACCCTGTTTCGGCCGGAGTACCGGCCCCCGGCGGGCCTGGTGAGCCAGACCTTCACCGGGGCCACCGCCTCCTTCTGGGTGGGCCGGGCCGTGGTCCGGGAGATCCGCGAGGCCGGCCTCTTCGGGCCCGAGGGCCGAAACGCGCGGGTGGAGGCGTTCTTCCGCGAACGACTGGGCCGCTTGGCCGAGCGGATGCCCGAACGGATCCGGGGCCCCTTCGGGCTTGGGGCGATGGTGGCGTTCACCCCCTTCGACGGCTCCGAGGCCGCGGCCAAGGCCACGGTGCGGCGCCTCTTCGACGAGGGGATCGTGGCGTTCACGGCCGGCCACGACCCGGCCCGGGTCCGGTTCCTGGTGCCCACCCCGGCCGTGTCCGAGGCGGACCTGGAGGCCGTGGTCGGGATCGTGGAACGGGTGATCGAGGGAGGGCCGCCATGATGGTTCTTCGGCCGGTGCGCGTGGACGACCTGGAGGCCGTGGTGGGGCTGGTGGGGGCCTCGGGCTACGGGCTCACGAGCCTGCCCAAGGACCCCGACCTCCTGGCCGACCGGGTCCGGGACGGGGCCGAGGCCTTCGGCCGCGAGATCCGGAAGCCCGGGGGGGAGTCGTACCTCTTCGTCCTCGAGGATCTCGAGACCGGCGCGATCGCCGGCACGAGCGGCATCGTGGCAAAGGTGGGGGGCTTCGAGCCCTTCTACACCTACCGCCTCGAAACCCACGAACTCGTCTCCGAGGTCTTGGGAATCCGCCGAGAGATCCGGTGCCTGCACCTCGTGCGCGAACACAGCGGACCGTGCGAGATCGGGAGCCTCTACCTCTCCCCCGCGTACCGGCGCCACGGCAACGGCCGCGTGCTCTCCCTCGGCCGGTTCCTCTACATGGCCTGCCAGCCCCACCGGTTCGAGCGGGTGGTGATCGCCGAGATGCGCGGCGTGGTGGACCCGGCCGGCCGGTGCCCGTTCTGGGAGGCCATCGGCCGGCACTTCTTCGGCATCGATTTCCCCAAGGCCGACTACCTGAGCGTGCGGGACAAGCGGATCATCTCGGAGCTCATGCCGACCCATCCGATTTACGTGCCCCTTCTGCCCCGGGAGGCCCAGGAGGTCATCGGCCGGGTCCACCCCGAGACCGAGCCGGCGCTGGCGCTCCTCCGGCAGGAGGGGTTCGAGCCCCTGGGATTCGTGGACATCTTCGACGGGGGGCCCGTGGTCGGATGTGACCGACCCGCCATCCGCACGGTCCGGGAAACCCGCGTGGTGCCGGCCGCTCCCGCCGCCGGGCCCGTGGACGGCGTGCCCCACCTCGTGGCACCCCACCCCACGGGGGTGCCCATCGTCTCGGTTCGCCTGCCCGCCGGGGCGGCCGAGGCGCCCCTCGGGGACGAGTCCCGCTCCGCCCTCGGGGTGGCCCCCGGGGATCCCGTGGCCTGCGCACCCCTGCGGCCGGGGGGGACGGCCTGATGGGCCGGCTCTGGGTCGGCGGCCGGTGGATCGGGGGTCGGGGTCCGGCGTTCCGGCGGACCGACCCCGCCACGGGCGAGGAGGTCTGGACCGGGCGCGAGGCCGCGCCGGAGCAGGTGCGAGAGGCCGTTGCCGCCGCGGCGCGGGCCGCGCCCGGGTGGGAGGACACCCCTCGGGAAGAGCGCCTCCGGGTGCTCCGCCGGTTCCAGGACGAACTCGCCGCGAACCGCGAAGAACTCGCCCGCCGGATCTCCCGGGAGACCGGGAAGCCCCTGTGGGAGTCCCGCTCCGAGGTGGACGCCGTGCGGGCCAAGGTGGACCTCACCGGGGCCTCGTTCGCCGAGCGGTGCACGCACGCCCCCGTGGACCTGGGCGGGGCCGTGGGACGGGTGGAACACCGGCCCCTGGGGGTGGTGGCGGTGCTCGGCCCCTTCAACTTCCCGGCCCATCTGCCCTCGGGCCAGATCGTGCCCGCCCTTCTCGCCGGGAACGCGGTCGTCTGGAAGCCGAGCGAACTCACCCCGGGGACCGGCGAGCTCCTGGCCTCCCTGTGGGAGGCGGCGGGCCTGCCGCCCGGGGTCCTGAACCTGGTCCAGGGGGGCGCGGCGGTCGGCCGCGCCCTGGCCACGGCTCCGGGGGTGGACGGGGTGTTCTTCACGGGCGGCGTGGCCGGGGGCCGAAGGCTCCACCGGGCGCTGGCGGGCCGCGTTGAGACCCTCCTCGCCCTGGAACTGGGGGGCAACAACCCTCTCGTCATCTGGGACGACGTGCCCGACGAGGGGGTGGCGGCGGCCCACGCCCTCCTTTCGGCCTTCGTCACCACGGGTCAGCGGTGCACCTGCGCCCGGCGTCTGATCCTGCCCCGCTCCCGGGGAGGCCGCCGGATCCTCGACGCCGTGGTGGAGGGGGCCCGCGGGCTCCGGTTCGGCGCCTGGCACGAGGAACCCGAACCCTTCGGCGGCCCCCTGGTCACCCGGCGGGCCGCGCTCACGATCCGCCGGGCCTGGCACCGGCTCGTGGCCGAGGGGGGCCGGCCGCTCCTGGAACCCCGCATCCTCCGCCCCGGCGGGGCGTTTCTGTCGCCGGGGGTGGTGGACGCCTCGGGCCTGGGACCGGCCGATCCCGACCGGGAGTGGTTCGGCCCGCTCCTGCGGGTGTACTGGGCCGGGACCTTCGACGAGGCGGTCCGGCTCGCGCGCGCCACGGCGTTCGGGCTCGCGGCGGGGCTCCTCACACCCGACCGCCGCAAGTTCGAGCGGTTTCGGCGCGGCCTCCGGGCCGGGGTCATCCACTGGAACCGCCCCACCACCGGGGCGAGCGGGCGGCTCCCGTTCGGGGGGCTGGGCGCGAGCGGAAACCATCGGCCCCTGGGGTACTGGGCCGTGGACCAGTGCGCCGACCCGGTGGCGATCCAGGAGGCGGAACTCACG
>CAZUYO010000208.1:0-5266 GCA_964624725.1 uncultured Thermodesulfobacteriota bacterium | reverse complement strand
GGGGAGCAACCCGCACGCTTCCCCCCGCCGTGCGCCTCTGCTATAAACACCGACTCCTTGCGACCCACCGTGCCGGAGGAACGACCCGATGCTCCCGATCGCATCCGACGCGTGGCCTTACCTTTGGAAGCTCGTCGCGGCGGCGGCGGTGTTCGGCCTGCTGGGCTGGTCGACGCTCGCCTGGATCGCCCTGGCGCTCGCCGCCTTCGTGGCCTTCTTCTTCCGGGATCCCGACCGGGAGATCCCGCCCGACCCGGACCTCGTGGTCTCGCCGGCCGACGGCAAGGTGCTCCGGATCGACACGGTGGACGAGCCGTTCTTGGGCGGCCGGGGGGTGCGGGTGTCGATCTTCCTCAACGTGTTCAACGTGCACATCAACCGCGCCCCCATCGGCGGGACCGTGCTCTTCCAGACCTACCGGCAGGGCAAAATGCTCCCGGCGTTCCGGGACCACGCCTCGGAGCTCAACGAACGAAACACGATCGGGATCGAAGGGCGGCGGATCCGGGCGGTGGTCCATCAGATCACGGGCATGCTGGCCCGCCGGATCGTGTGCCGGGTGGGGCCGGGGGACCGGCTCCGGAAGGGGGAGCGGTTCGGGCTGATCAAGCTCGGCTCGTGCACCGAGGTGATCTTGCCCGAGTGGGTGGAGCTTTGGGTGCAGCCCGGCCAGAAGGTGAAGGGCGGCTCCACGGTGATCGCGCGGATCCCCGGGGTCCGTCCCGAGGGGGAAGGCGAGGGTTAGGTCCCGGGCACCTCGATCCCGAGTTCCTTCATCTTTTTGTAGAGGCTCGACCGGTCCACCCCGAGCGCCTCGGCCGCCTGGGGCACGTTCCAGCCGGCCTCCTCGAGATGCCGGGCGATGTAGTCCCGCTCGAACTGCCGGCGGGCCTCCCGGAGCCCCAACCCCGGCCTCACGGTTCCCCCGGCGCCCCCCGAGCCGGTTCCCTGGCCCCGCACGGCGGGGGGCACGTCGGCCACGGTGAGCCGGTCGGAACGGCACAGGATCACCATCCGCTCGGCCACGTTCTTGAGTTCCCGCACGTTCCCGGGCCACGGATAGGCCTGGAGCACCGCGAACACGGCCTCGTCCACCTCGACCGGCTCCCGGTTCTCCTCCCGGCAGTACTCCTCGACGAAGTGCCGGAACAAGAGCGGGATGTCCTCGGTCCGTTCCCGCAGGGGCGGGACGTGGATCGGCACCACGTTTAGCCGGTAATAGAGGTCCTCCCGGAACCGGCCCTCCCGGATCTCCTCCTCCAGGTCCTTGTTGGTGGCCGCGATGATCCGCACGTCCACCTCGTGGGTCTTGGTGCCCCCCACCCGCTCGAACCGCATCTCCTGGATCACCCGGAGGATCTTGGCCTGGGTCTTGAGACTCATGTCCCCGATCTCGTCGAGAAACAAGGTGCCGCCGTCGGCCAGATCGAACTTGCCCCGCCGCCGGGCCGTGGCCCCGGTGAAGGCCCCCTTTTCATGGCCGAAGAGCTCGCTCTCGATCAGGTCCTCGGGGATGGCCGCGCAGTTCACCTCGACAAAGGGGCCGTCCCGCCGGCGGCTGGCGCGGTGGACCGCCCGGGCCACCAGCTCCTTGCCCGTGCCGTTTTCCCCGGTGATCAGCACCGACGCCCGGGTCGGCCCCACGACCCGGATCTGCTCCTTGAGCTCCCGCACAGCAGGGCTCTCGCCGATGAGGTCGGGGCTGCGGCCCCAGCGTTCGCGCCAGTACCGGTTCTCCTCGGAAAGCCGCCGGGCCCTCACGGCGTGCTCGATGGTCAGGAGCAGCCGGTCCAGGTTCAAGGGCTTCTCGATGAAGTCGTAGGCCCCGAGCTTGGTGGCCTTGACCGCGGTCTCGATCGTCGCGTGGCCCGACATCATGATGACGGGAAGATCCGGGTCGCGCTCTCGCAGTTTCTGGAGCACCTCGACCCCGTCGATGCCGGGGAGCCACACGTCCAGGAGCACCACGTCCGGGTCGGCCGCGTCGAGGCCGTCCAGGGCCTCCTCCCCGCTTCCGGCCGAGGCCACCTCGTACCCCTCGTCCTCCAGGGCGCCCCGCAGGGTCGCCAGGATCGCTTCCTCGTCGTCCACCACCAGGATCGTTCGGCTCATGGTTTCGTCCCGTCGAGCGGAAGTTCGATCACAAACCGGGTGCCCCGGGGCCGGTTGTCCTGGACCCGGATCGTGCCCCCGTGGTCCGTGACGATGCTCTTCACGATGGCGAGCCCGAGCCCGGTTCCCCCCTCCTTGGTCGAGAAGTAGGGCTCGAACAGCCGCGTTCTGGCCTCGGGGCTCAAGCCCGGGCCGTTGTCGGCCACCGAGACCCGCACCCGCCGCCCTTCCGGATCGTAGTCGGTGACCACCTCGACCCAGGCCTCCTCCACCCCGGCCAGGGCCGCCACGGCGTTGTCGAGCAGGTTCACGAGGACCCGGCGCATCTGCTCGGCGTCCACGAGCGCGGTGGGCAGTTGGGGATCCAGGCGGACCTCGAACCGGATCTCCGGGTGGGCCGGCCGGTAGAGCCCCGCCACCTCGTCCGCGATCCGGTTCAGGTCCTCGGGCGCCGGCCGGGATTCGGGCATCTTGGCGAACCGGCTAAAGGCGTTCACCAGGCGTTTGAGCCCCTCCACCTGGGCCACGATGGTGCGGGTGGCCTCGTCGAGCACGGCCCCTTCCTCCGACTCCAGGAGCCCGGCGTATCTGCGCCGCAGCCGCTGGGCCGAGAGCTGGATCGGGGTCAGGGGGTTCTTGATCTCGTGGGCCATGCGCCGGGCCACCTCCTGCCAGGCCCGGGCCTTTTGGGCCAACACGAGGTCGGTGAGGTCGTCCACCACGGCCACCGTGCCCAGGTGCCGCCCCTCGTCATCCCGCAGCCGGGTCATGTGGACCATCAGGGTGCTTCGGCGCCCCTCGCGTTCCACCGTGACCTGGCGCTGGATGGTGTCGTGGCGCGAGCGCTCCAGCTCGCGTCCGATCTCGGTCAGGGCCGCGTTCACCTCGGCCGGCAGCACCTCGCTGTACATCCGGCCCACGCAGTCGGGCGGCAGTCCCAGGAGATCGCAGGCCGCCGGGTTCACGGTGGTGATCCGGCCCTGGGGGTCGGCGCTCACCACCCCGGCGGTCACCCGGCTCAGCACGATCTCCATGTACCGGCGGCGCTCTTCGAGCTCGGCGTTGGCCCGCTCCAGCGTGGCCTGGGCCCGCTCCACCTCCTCTCGGCTGGCCCGAAGGTCGCGGGTCATCCGGTTGAAGGAAGCCACGAGCACGCCCACCTCGTCGCGGCTCGGCACCTCGAGCTCGAAGTTGAGGTCGCCCCCCGCCACCCGAAGGGTCGCCTCGGCCAGCGCCTGGATCGGCCCGGTGATCCCCCGGGCCAGGTAGAACCCGAACCAGATCGCCGCGAACACGAGCAGCAGGGCGACGAGGAGAAGGGGCAGGATGTAGCTCGCCTTGATCGGGGCCCGCAGGATCTGGAGTTGGCGATACTCCTCGAACCCCTCGGTGATGTCCTCCAGCCGCTCCAGGGTCCGGCCCGGCAGGTGCAGGTCCACCACCAGGGCGCCGGCGCCGGCCACGGGGGCCACGGCCCGGATGAAGTCGCCCCGGTCGGTCTTCAGGAGGGTCGCCCCTTCCTTCCCTTCGAGGGCCTCCTGGACCGGGGGGCTCGCCGGGTCCGGCGGCGGTGCCGTGGGGCGGTCGGGGTGGGCGGCCCAGACCCGGATCCGCCCGTCCGGGCCCACGAGGTACGCGGCCGCAGCCCCCGTTTTCTCTACACCCCGGGCCATCGCCTCCTCGGCCGGGGTCTTCGCCAGGAGTCGCGCGGCCTCGAGGGCCTGTTCCTCCTGCTCCCGGTAGTAGGCCCGCGCCACCTCGAGGGCCTGGCGCAGCGCGCCCTCCACCCGGTCGCTGAACCAGCTGTCGATGCTTCGGGCGAGAAACCCCGCGCTCGCGAGGAACAAGAGCGCCGTGGGGATCACCGTGATGGCGAGGAAGGCCAACACGAGGCGGGTTCGGAGGCGGGCGCCGAGCACGCCCCGCCGCCACTCGAACACGAGCTTCGTGAGGTTCCGAAGGCACAGGTAAAGGAGCAGAAGCAGGAGCAGGATGTGGAGGTTCACGAGGGCGAAGAACCCGAGGCTCTCCCCCACCGAGGCGCCTCCAAGCCCCATCGAGCGCCACAGCGCGGCCGCCAGGATCCCCCAAAGGACCAGGAGGACGCCCAGCCCCAGGAGCACCGCCGGACGCCGGAGGGAACCCTTGGGCCACCTCATGGCAACTCCCGCGGCACCTCGACCACGTACCAGGGGGTCTCCACGTCCCAGAGCCCCACGAACGGCAGGATGCGGTGGAGGCGAAACGGGAGCTGGAACTCCTGGAGGCGGGCCCGGATCCGCAGGAAGGCCGGCGGGCCCTTGAGGGCATCCAGGGGCAGGAGGCTCAGCCGCTCCACCCGGGCCAGCGCGTCCACCGCCTTCCCGAGCTCCGTCACCTCGGGCCCCTCCGACCCGTCCTCAAAGGTGACGTGGAACCGGTTCTGGAGGTTGTTCTTCTCCAAGGTGCGCGTGAGCTGAAGGTCGGCCAGCACCTCGTCCCGGGCCCAGGCTTTGGGCCGGTCCACCCGCACCCAGAACGTGAACCGCACGGGAAGCCCGCTCTCCAGCGTTTCCCGCAACTGGGGAACGAGAGCCTTCTCCACCCGGAAGGAAACCAGCAGGTCCCCCCTGGGCCCCCGCTCGAGCCGCACGTCGGTGACGTAGGGAGCCGGCGCCTCGGCGGCGCACGAATCCCGGCCCGGCCCTCCGGCACCGGCGAGGAGCAGAAGCAGCGCAAAGAGGATGAGACGACGGTACGTCAACGCGGGACTCCCCGGGGGACCACGGCCGCCCAAAGAGTCCGATTCTAGGCGAGGCGGTTTCCGGTAACAAGGCGGACTCACTTGCTGGCTGGAACAACCTTGCGCGCCGACGGCGATTTGGGGTGTGCGGCCGCGGCCCGCTTCGGCCCTCGGGCCACCAGGGTTTCGAGATCGGCCAGGGTGCCCTCGAACCGCCGGGCCAAGGGGCCTGCGCCTTCGATGTCCACCCCGTCCGGGAACCCCACCCGGCCGTCCCGCCCCACCCGCAACACCGGCGCCCTGAGCCGGGTCCGCCCCAGGATCACCTCGCGGGGTTTCCGCAGTTCCACCGTCCGGGACCTCGGATCGAGCCGCCCCCCCCCCCCCCCCCCCCCGCGGCCCCCCCCCCCCCCCCCCCCCAACCCCCCCCCC
>CAZUYO010000207.1:0-5268 GCA_964624725.1 uncultured Thermodesulfobacteriota bacterium | reverse complement strand
GTGTTCGCCATGGCTGAGAAACGGGTTCGGCTGACGGTGGTTTCGCTGGACGGCACCTGCCACAAGGGCCACAAGCCGGGGGACTCCTTCGTGGTGGACTGCTACGACGCCGGCGGGGTGTGCGGGTACCTGTACCACGCCGTGTTCCCGTTCCTGTCGGTGCTCCAGTACGGCGGGTCGTACCCCTGGGCCCCGGACGGCCGCATGCGGCTCCCTTGCCCCGACGCGTACAACCGGCTCGTGGTGGAAACCGAGGTGGTGGACGGGTGACGGCCGGGCTTCCCCTCCGCATCGACCCCGAAAGGGGCCGGCTTCGGGTGGGCGAAAGCCGATATCTGCTCATCCGGCCCGAGACCCTGGCGCCGGTCGTGGGGGCGCCGGACCCGGCGGTGGCCGAACTCCTCCGGGAGGGGGGACGGGCCGGGGGACGGCTCGCGGCCGCGGCGGTTCGGGACCGGGGCCCGGCGGACCGGGAAGCGGCGGCCCGGATTCTCGCCTTCGGGGCCCGGATCGGCTGGGGCGTGTTCGAGGTGGAGTGGAGCGACGAGGGGGCCCGGGTGACCCTTCGGAACTCCCCCTTCGCCGAGGCCGCCCGGGGGCGGGCGGGGGGCCCGGTGTGCCACCTGGTGTGCGGGGTGCTCGAGGGGATCTGGGAGGTGGCGCTGGGGCGGCGGGCGCGGTTCGTCGAGACCCGGTGCGCGGCCCTCGGCGCGCCGGCCTGCCGGTTTGAGGAGGAGACCTCGTGATCGCGGACCGTTCCACGCTGCGGGCCGACCGGCCGCCCCCGGGCGCCCGGCTCTGGAACGAGCCGGTGGAGAGGCTCGACGGAGAGGCCCTGCGGGACCTCCAGTGGACCCGGCTGCGAAGGCAGGTGGCCTACGCCTACGAGGCCTCGCCGTTCTACCGCCGCCGGCTCGACGAGGCCGGGATCCGGCCCGACGACGTACAGGACTGGGAGGCGTTCCGGGCGATCCCGGTGCTCACCAAGGACGATCTGCGCCGGGCCCAGGCCGAGAGCCTGGCCAAGCGGGGCGACCCGTTCGGCGGCATCTGCTGCGCTCCCCGGGACAAGGTGGTGCGGGTCAACGCTACCTCGGGCACCACCGGAACGCCCACCCTGTATCTCCTCACCGCCCACGACGTGGCCGTGGTGAACGAGATGCACGCCCGCAAGTACTGGCGGGCCGGGATCCGGCCGGGCCACGTGATGCTCCAGGCCCTGAGCCTTTCCATGTTCACCGGGGGGCTGCCCCTGTCCCAGGGCATCATGCACCTGGGTGCCGCCGTGGTGCCGGTGGGGGTCGAGGGGGGAAGCCGCCGGGTGCTCGAGTTCGCCCGGCTCACCCGGCCCGACGCCATCGTGGCGACCCCGAGCTTCGGGCTCCATCTGATCGAGCGGTGCCCGGCCCTCCTCGGGTGCGACCTCCGGGACCTGGGCATCCGGTGGTTCTTCGCGGCCGGGGAGCCCGGCGGCTCCGACCCCGCCATCCGCAGCCGTCTGGCCGAGGGATTCGGGGCGCGGGTGTTCGACCACACCGGCGGCGGCCACGCGTTCCACGCCATCTCCTGCGAGGCGAACGCGGGGATGCACTTCGTCTCGGCCGACCACTGCCTGGTGGAGCTCGTGGAACCCGGGTCCCGCCGGCCCATCGCCCCGGCCGACGGCGCCCGGGGCGAGCTGGTGGTCACGTTCCTCGCCTGGGAGGGCACCCCGTTCCTGCGGGCGAGCTTCGGCGACGTGGTGGAGCTCCGGACCGCCCCGTGCCCCTGCGGGCTGCCCGGCCCGCGGATCTCGATCGTGGGCCGGGCCGACGACATGCTGATCGTGAAGGGCGTGAACCTGTTCCCCGAGGCCGTGCGGGGACTCCTGGAGGAGTTCGTGCCCCGGGTGACCGGGCATTTCCGGATCCTGCTCGCGGGCCCGGGGCCCCGGGTGGACCCGCCGCTGCGGCTCCGGGTGGAGCGGGGCGAAGGGGTGGAGGGTGCCGCCCTCGCCCAACTGGAGCGGGAGATCGTGGAGGCCATGCGGGACCGGCTCCGGGTGCGGCCCGTGATCGAGTGGGTGGCGCCCGGAGCCCTTCCCCGTCCCACCCACAAGGCCCGGTGGATCGAGCGGGAGGACGCGCCGTGAGCCGAGGACCAGACTCCGCGGAACTCGCGATCCTCCAACGCCGGCTGAAAAGCGTGACCCAGGAGATGGGGCTTTCGCTCCTCCACACGGCGCGGTCCCCGATCCTGGCCGAGGCCAGGGACTTCGTCACCGGGCTCTACGACGCCGCGGGCCGGATGCTCGAGCAGACCGAGTACATCCCGGTGCTCGCGTTCGCCGTGGAGCCCGCCCTGCGGGACCTCATCCGGACGTTCGGCGACGACGTGCACCCGGGCGACGTGTTCCTCCACAACGACGTCTTCCGGGGCGGGAACCAACTCGCCGACGTGTGCGTGTTCCGGCCGATCTTCGCCGAGGGCCGGCTCGTGGCCTGGGCCGCGGCCAAGGGCCACCAGGCCGACATCGGCGGGGCGGTGGGGGGCGGCTACAACCCCGGAGCGACCGAGGTGTGGCAGGAAGGGCTCCGGATCCCGCCGGTGCGGGTGGTGCGGGAGGGGCGGCGGCTCAAGGACGTGTGGGACCTCATCCTCGCCAACGTGCGCTACCCCGTGGTGGCCGAGGACCTGGAGGCGGCCATGGGCGCCTGCGTGGTGGGGGAGCGTGGCCTCGGCCGCATCCTGGGCCGGATGGGGCTCGACCGGTTCCTCGCGGCGGTGGAGGCCCTGATGGACGCCACCGAGCGGCGGATGCGGGCCGCGATTCGCGCGTTCCCCGACGGGGTGTACGCGGGCGAGGCCCCGGTCTGCGCCGGCATCGAGGAGCGGGGATCCCCGCTCTGGATCCGCTGCCAGGTGGAGATCCGGGGAGACGAGCTCGAGATCCGCTACGAGGGCACGTCGCCCCAGACCCCGGGGTTCCTGAACGCCCCGGAGGCCGCGTCGGTCTCGGCCGCCACCCTGACGCTCCTCATGATCCTCGCCCCCGACATCCCCCACAACAAGGGCATGCTCCGGCCGATCCGCCTCCGGGTTCCCCCGGGCACCATCCTGGCGGCCCGCCCCCCGGCGGCCACCGGGTTCGGGAACACCCTCACGGGCGCCCACGCCGACGCCCTGTTCCGGGCGTTCTTCCAGGCCCGGCCCGACCGGGTCACGGCGGGGTGGAACCGGATGCTCGCCGTGGTCCTGGCCGGACGGGATCCCCGGAAAGGGGGGGCGCCCTACGTGGACATCCTGTTCAACGCCCTCAAGGGGGGAAGCGGCGCCATGGAGGGGTGCGACGGATACGACCACATCGGCCTCATCAACTGCGCCGGGGGGATCCTGGCCCAGGACCCCGAGATGTTCGAGGCGGCCGTGCCCCACCGCCTGGTGCGCCACGAGTACGCCACGGGAACGGCCGGCCGGGGCCGGTGGCGGGGCGGGAGGGGGGTGGTGACCCGGATCCGGTTCGGGGCCGAGGTGGATCGGGTCGTGGTGTTCGGCGACGGGCTCCACGAGCCCACCCGGGCCTTCGGGCTGGCGGGGGGCGGCGCCGGGAGCCGCAACCACCTATTTCTCGATCTCCCGGACGGCCGGCGGCTGCGGCCCCGGACCCTCGATCTCCTGGAGCGCGTGCCCGAGGGAACCCTGCTCACCCAGGTGGCCGGGGGAGGGGGCGGGTTCGGGGCGGTTGCGGCTCAGGACAAATAATGTTTGAATGGACGAGATGAAGCATTCGAGCGAATCCTCCCCGCTCCTGCGGGTCGAGCATCTGACCATGGATTTCGACGGCCTCCGCGCTCTGAACGACTGTTCGTTTTCGGTCGGGGCCGGGGAGATCTACGCCGTCATCGGCCCCAACGGCGCGGGGAAGTCCACCCTGTTCAACGTGGTCTGCGGGCTCTACCGGCCCACCCAGGGCGCCGTGTACTTCCGGGGCCGGAGGGTGGACCGCCTGCCGCCCCATCGCGTGAGCCGGATGGGGCTCGCGCGGAGCTTCCAGAACCTGGAGCTCTTTAGGGGCATGACCGCGGCGGAGAACGTGCTGGTGGGCCTGCACCGGCATCTGGGCTACGGGTTTCTCCGGGCCCTGGCCCGGGACCCGGGCGTGAGGGGCAAGGAGAAAACCGGCAGGGCGAAGGCCCTGGAACTCCTGGAGTTTCTTGGGATCGAGCGCTACGCCGACGCCGCGGTCGAGGACCTTCCCTACGGGGTCCAGAAGAAGGTCGAGGTGGCCCGGGCGCTCGCGGCCGACCCCGTGCTGTTGCTCCTCGACGAACCGGCCGCGGGGCTCAACGACGCGGAGACCGCGGAGCTCATGGCCACGGTGCGCCGGATCCGGGACGAGCGCGGGATCACCGTGCTCCTGGTGGAGCACAACATGCGGTTCGTGATGGGGCTTTCGGACCGGGTCTGCGTTCTGAACTACGGGAGCATCCTGGCGGAAGGCCGGCCCGACGAGGTCCGCTCCGACCCGAGGGTGGTCGAAGCCTACCTGGGGGAGGCGGCATGCTGAGCCTCCGGGGGGTCACGGTGGGATACGGGAAGACCCCGGTGCTCCAGGAGGTCAGCCTCGAGGTGCCCCCGGGAGAGGTGGTGGCGCTCCTGGGCGCCAACGGCGCCGGGAAGACCACGATCATGCGGACCGTGATGGGGTTCCTGCGGCCCTGGCAGGGGGAGGTGCGGTTCGAGGGGAACCGGATCGACGGGCAGCGGCCCGCGCGCATCGTGCGGCGGGGCGTGGGGCTCGTGCCGGAGGGGCGCCAGATCTTCGGCCACCTCACCGTGGCCGAGAATCTGGCCATGGGCGCCTACACCCGGCGGGACCCGGCCGGGGTCCGCCGGGACCGGGATTGGGTGCTGGAACTCTTCCCCGTGCTTGCCCAGCGCATGGGACAGCGGGCCGGCACGCTCTCGGGCGGCGAGCAGCAGATGCTCGCCATCGGCCGGGCGCTGATGAGCCGGCCCCGGCTGCTCCTCCTCGACGAGCCGAGCCTGGGGCTCGCGCCCCTTCTCGTGCAGGAGATCTTCGAGGTGGTGGACCGGATCCACCGGGAGGGGACGACCGTGCTCCTGGTGGAGCAAAACGCCCGCATGGCCCTCCGGGTCGCCCAGCACGCCTACGTGCTGGAGACCGGCCGGGTGGTCCGCGAAGGAACCGCCCGGGATCTCCTGGAAGACCCCCGGGTGCAGGAGGCGTACCTGGGGGGCTAGAAAAGGCTGGGAAGCTGGGAAGCT
>CAZUYO010000206.1:0-5273 GCA_964624725.1 uncultured Thermodesulfobacteriota bacterium | reverse complement strand
CCTACAGGTTCCTCCGGCGCCACCAGATGCCCAGACCGGCGAGCACGAGGATCGCCGGCCCCACGATCACGCTCGCGTAAAAGAGCGTGGCGGCCTGGGCCCGGCTCAGCACCAGGGGTTGGGGCTTCGTGTCCTTGGGCCGGATCGAGATGAGGTCCTCCTCCTTGGCGAGGTAGCTCACCATGTTCTGGAAGAGGTCGCCGTTGCCCGAGAAGTTGAAGTAGGTGTTGTCCACGAAGTCCGAGTCGCCCACGAGGAGAAGCTGCGCCTCGGTCTTGGCGTCGCCCTCGCCCTGGGTCTTCTCGAAGAGCGCGGCGAGCGTGAGCGGGCCGCGCACGTCCTGGGTCGGGTCGAAGGAGGCCTTGGGGTTCGAAAGGTCGGTCTCGCCCCAGGCCTGGTTCGAGGTGCGGGCGATGGGCGAAAACCGCACGCCCTCGGGCAGGCTCTTGGCCTTGTCGAGGCTCCGGGCCATGGGCAGGAAGGTGGCCAACTGGAAGTCCCGGGTGATCTCGTGGCCCGGGTACTCCGTGACGATCGGGGTCGTGTACGAGCCCCCGAAGAGCCGGCTCATGGTGTCGATCACCACGTCGTCGTGGAGCACGGCGCCCCAGGCCTCCAGCACCGGCTCGAGCCCGGTCTCCACCTGGGGGTCCAGCAGGGCCAGCACCTTGCCCCCGTTCTCCAGGTACGACCGGACCGCCTCGATCTCTTTGTCCAGGAACGGCTTCGTGGGCCCGGCGATCACCAGGACGTCGCAGTCCTTGGGGATCTCCCCCTCCTTGAGGAGCAGGAGCTCCTTGACCGCGAACCCCTGGTCCTCCAGGGCCTTCTTGGCCTCGGAGTAGCCCGTGCGCTGGGTGTCGTTGATGGAGTGCTCCCCGTGGCCCGCCAGGAAATAGACGGTCTTCTTGCCCTCCCGGGTCACCTTGACGAGCGCGTTCGTCAGGGCCTCCTCGCTCACCTCGGTGATCCGGTGGGTGTTGGAGCCCGCCTCGAACACCGTGGTGCCGTACTGCCGGATCCCGTACTGGTGGGCCAGGGCCGGGTTCTTGTCGGGGTCCACGTAGGAGACCTTGAGGTGGGGGGTCTCGTCGGCGTACCGGTCGAGGAGGTCCTTGATCCGGGCCCGGTCCTCGGAGCCGTCGGAGAAGAACGCCGTGACCGTGACGTCCTTTTCGAGGTCGTGGAGCACCTTCAAGGTCTGGTCCGAGAGGGTGTAGAGCTTGTTGGCGGTGACGTCCCACTTGCCGTTGTGGCGGATCCCGAGCACGTTCACGATGACCAGGATCCCCAGGAACGCCAGGGTGATGGCGGCCGCGTTGGCCCCGTACCGGGCCGCCCGGCTCCCGGGCGCCCGGGCCAGCAGGTGCCGCTCGGCCACGAAGAAGAACAGCAGCGCCGCGCCGCCCACCACGGCCAGGATCCACAGCAGCGCCTTCTGGGTGGGGTAGTACTCGGCCACGAACAGGCTCGCCAGCACCAGCAGGGCGCCGACGATGCCCGCCACCTTGCTCGAGACCTTCATGGTCGCCCGGGGTCGAAGCTCACCGGCCATGGCTTACCTCCAGCGGTTCGATTCGAGCACCCGGTGGGTCAGAAACAGCCCGAAGGCCGCCACCGAGGCGTAGTACACGACGTCCTTGACCTCCACGACCCCCTTCAGGAACCCCTCCAGGTGGGTGATGATGGAGAGGTGCTCGAACACCTTGGCGAACTCCCCGCCGAGTTCGGCGGCCCAGCCCAGGAGCCAGAACACCAGCAGGATCCCGAAGGTGAGCACCGCCGCGATGATCTGGTTCTCGGTGAGGCTCGAGGCGAAGAGCCCGAAGGCCACGAACGCCCCGATCAGAAGGAGCATCCCCAGGTACCCCGACCAGATCGGGCCCCAGTCGAGGCTGCCGTAGGCCCAGACGAGGAGCGGCATGTAGAGGGTGAGAAGCAGCATCCCGCCCAGGAGCGCCAGGGCCGCCAGGAACTTGCCGGCCACGATCTCCCCCAGGCGCACCGGCGAGGTGAAGAGAAGCTGGGCCGTCTTGTTCTTCTTCTCCTCGGCCAGGAGCCGCATCGTCACGATGGGCACGAGGAGCAGGAGCGTCACGGCCATGTTGTGGAACGTGGGCTGGAACACCATCTGGTTCACGTTCACCTGGCCGCCCAGGTGGGGCATGCGCATGAGCTGGAAGCTCTGCATGCTGTACCAGGTGATGATGTTGTAGAAGAGGAGCCCGCTGATCCCCAGGAACACCGTGGCCACCACCCAGGCCATGGGGGAGACCAGGTAGGTCCGCAGTTCCTTTCCGGCGATCGTCAGCACCCGACTCATGCCGTTCCCTCCGCCGCGCTGGGGGCCGCCTCGTCGGAGGCGAGGCCGGCCGGCACGTCCTCCGTGGTGAGCTTGAGGAACACCTCCTCCAGGCTCACGGCCACGCCCGTGAGTTCCAGGAGCCCGGCGCCGCTCTCCACGGCCACCCGGGCCACGTCCTCGCGCACGTCCCGGTCGAGCGCGCTCTCCACCCGGTAGAGGCCGTCGTCCTCGGCCTCCACGTCGAGCACCCCGTCCAGGGCCATGAGTTTCGTCACGAGGTCCGCGCCGGGCCGGGCCACCCGGAGCACGATTCGGCGGCTCGTGCCCATCTGGCTCCGGAGGTTGTCGGCCGTGTCCACGGCCACGATCCGGCCCTCGTTGATGATGATGACCCGGCCGCACACCGCCTCCACCTCCTGCATGATGTGGGTGGAGAGGATCACGGTGTGGTCCTGGGCGAGCTCCTTGATCAGCGCCCGGATCTCCAGGATCTGCACGGGGTCGAGGCCCACCGTGGGCTCGTCGAGGATGAGCACCGGCGGGTTGTGCAAGAGGGCCTGGGCGAGCCCCACCCGCTGGCGGTAACCCTTGGAGAGGTTCCCGATGAGCCGCCGGGCCACGTGGTCCACCCCGCATTTCTCCATGGCCCGGGCCTTGGCCTCGCGGAGGGCGCCGCCCGAGAGCCCTTTGAGCCGGCCGGCGTACGAGAGGTACTCGTCCACCGTGAGCTCGGGATAGACCGGCGGCTCCTCGGGCAGGTACCCCACGTTGCGCTTGACCTTCAGGGGTTCTTCGAAGATGTCGTGGCCGGCCACCCGGGCCGTGCCCGAGGTGGGGGGCATGAAGCAGGTGAGGATCTTCATGGCCGTGGTCTTCCCGGCGCCGTTGGGGCCCAGGAGTCCCACGATCTCCCCCCGCTCCACGTGGAACGACACGCCCGCCAGGGCGCAGACGTCCCCGTAGTACTTGGTGAGGTTCTCGGCCTGGATCATGGCTTCCTCCTCGGCAACGAAACCGAACACCGCGCGGCCCGGCCGCCCCGGCGAGCGGCCGGCCCCACAACATGGCACCGGAACTTTAGGAAGGCATTAGGCGAAGATTAAAAGTCGATGAGACGCGCCGGTTTGACCCCGGTCATGGCCCCGGGGCGGGAAGGGCGGGTAGGATGGGCGGGCGAAGAGGGAGCGCCGCCGGTCCCCGGCGCCAAACGGAAACGCCGGAACGCAAGGGGTTTCGCGTCCTCCCGCCAAACGACAAGGAGCCCCCATGATCCGTCCCCGAGTCCTCGCCGCCGCCCTCGTTCTCGTCTTGGGCCTGGCGGCAGCGGCCCCGGCCGCGCCCACGGTGAACTGCCACTGCTTTCGCGACCGGAGCTTCGACCCGGCCCGGCCCGAGGCGGCCGATCCCTACGTGCTGGCCACCTCCCGGAACTCCCTTCTGGCCGCCGCGTTCGGGGTGTCGAAGGGCCTCGTGGTGCGCTCGCTTATGACCGGCACCCCCCCGGAGGCCCTGTGGGCCGCCCACGGCCTGGCCGCGGCCACCGGCCGGGACGCCGGGGAACTCCTCACGGCCTACGGGAAGGCGGGGTCGTGGACCGGGGCGCTGGCGGCGCTCGGGGTGGCGCCCGACGCCGTGCCGGGGAAGGTGGGGGAGGCGCTTCGCGCCGGGGCCGACCCCGCCGGCGCGGCGGTGGACGAGGTGCTGGTGGGGCGGCTCGGCGCTTCGGCCGACCGGGTGGCGGCGCTTCGGTCCGCCGGGGCCTCCGACGCCGAAACCGTGGCCGCGACCCTGCTCGGCCTCCTTAGGGGCCGGGACCCGGTGGGCTTCCTGAACGAGGTGCGCGCGGGGAAAACAACCTGGGGCGCCCTCTTCCACGCCGCCGGGGTCGCCCCGTCGGACATCGACGACGCGATCGCCCGGCTGCTCCGGAACTGATCCCGGACCTCTCACCCCCAAGCCTCGGCCGCCCTCCCCGTCCCGGGGGAAGGCCTTCCGGGCCCCGAACCTTCCCCTTGACGCGCGGAGCGGTGCCGGCGGGATGGGGGCGCAAGAATCTTACCGGAGGACCCCGGGGGCTGCGGAGCGACGAGTACCTCGCCCTCGCGCGGGAGGCTCGCCGCTCCCGTGCCTACTTCCCCCGCGTGTGCCGGATCGCGCCGGAAACCTGAACCCCGGCCCCTCGCGGAGCCGCCCGGTCTTCGACCGCCCCGATCTCCACGGGATACCAGTAGTTCGGCTCGGCGGGGAGCGGCAGGGCGGCGAGGTCGGTTCCGAGGTCGTCGTAGGGGGTGACCTTGAGGCCCCTGGCGCTCACCGTGTAGAGGAAGTACCCCTCGGCCGCCTCGCCGATGAAAAAGGCGCGCCGGACCGGCTCGGGGTAGTACCAGGCCCCCGCCCCGTCGTCCCGGTAGAAGGCGGTGTGCTCGATCCGGCCGCGAAGGGTGAACACCCCCTCCGGGTCGGTCGCGCCCGGATCCACGTCGTACACGTAGAGCCCGCTGAACACCTCGGGCACGGTGCCGCTCTGGGTCGTCGCCAGGCCCCAGGTGGCGACCGGGAGGGCCAGGGCGTTCAGGGTGGGGAAGTAGGTGAAGGCCTTGTGGTTGTACTGGGCCTCCGAGGAGCTGCCTAGGCCCACCGACCGGGTGCCGATCTCCCGTGGGTTCCCGAGGTCCGACATGTCGTACAGGCTCAGCTTGATCCCCCAGCTCTCGGCCGAGGTGTCCTGGCCCACCGCCAGGAGGAGGTCGTCGTCCACGGGGTGCAGGTAGGTCGAGAATCCCGGCACGTGGAGTTCGCCGGCCACGCGGGGGTTCGCCGGGTCGCTCAGGTCCAGGGTGTACAAGGGGTCCGTCTGCCGGAAGGTGACCACGAACCCCCGGTCCCCCAGGAACCGCACCGCGTAGATGCGCTCTCCCGGCTCCCCCAATCCCCCGAGGGTGCCGACCTCGGTGAGTTCGTCCCCCTG
>CAZUYO010000205.1:0-5281 GCA_964624725.1 uncultured Thermodesulfobacteriota bacterium | reverse complement strand
ACCCGCGACCCTCAGCTTGGAAGGCTGATGCTCTAGCCAACTGAGCTACTCCCGCTACCGGGCAGAAAGTGGTGGTGGGGGGAGGATTCGAACCTCCGAAGGCATCGCCGGCAGATTTACAGTCTGCTCCCTTTGACCGCTCGGGAACCCCACCACAAATTGCCTGGAGTCGCGTCCGTTGGAGCTGGCGGTGGGACTCGAACCCGCAACCTGCTGATTACAAGTCAGCCGCTCTGCCAGTTGAGCTACGCCAGCCGGGGCCTGCGGGGAACGCACGCCCCCCGCAGAAGGAACGGCGATGCTAGACGAACCCGCTCGCGGTGTCAAGTCGCCGATCGGGCATTTTTTTGCTCCGGGCCCGTCGGCCGGGCCGGGCCCCCGCCGGCGTCCTTTCGCGCCGGGGTTCGGCGGCCGGGGCGGGCCGTTCCGCAAACGCCCTCCCCCGCCCGGCGGGCCCCGCGGTCCGCGGGGCTACGGCCCCTCCCCCCGGATACGTTCGAGGTGGGCCTCGAACACCTCCGGCGCCATCTCCCGCATCCGCCGGCGCACGGCGGCCCGCAGACGCGTCGGGACCCCGGCGGCGGGTTCCGAAAGGGCGAGCCCCAGAAAGAACGCCGGCGGGCCGGGCTCCCCCGAACTCAGCCGCTGGAACCGCTCGTACCGCGCCGCGATCTCCCCGGCCGTGAGGGGCCCGTACCGCGGGAACCAGCCCGCCTCGTAGAGCCCCACGGCCCACCACGGCCCCTCCCAGGGCGCCGTCCGGGCCACCTCGGCCCGGGCCGGCCCCAGGGCGGCGTCCTCCACCTCCCAGGTCACGTCCGGGGCCAGCCCGAACCCCTCCCGGTAGGCCGCCCGGCCGGCCCGCCCCCAGCCCTGGAGGACCCGGACGTCCCCCAGGGCGAGCCAGGCGAGGGGCCCCTCCGGGACCCGCCGGGCCCACTCCTCGAGCGCCGGCGCCGCCTCGGCCGGGTGGCCCGCCCAGACCAGGAGCACCGCCCACGGAAGCCCGTCGGCAAGCGGGGCGGCCGGATGCCCCCGGGCCAGGGGAGCGAACCGCGCGGCCAGGGCCCGGACGAGACCCCGCCGGACCGAGGGCCTTCGATCCAGGGCCGGGCACCCGGTGCGCCCCTCCCGGAGCGCCCGGCACAGCCGGAGCGCCGCGGGGCCCTCCTCCGCCGCCCCGCCGGGCACACGTCCCCGAACCCACCCGAGGGCCTCCCGGAGTTCGGCCGTGCCCGGGCCGGGCCGCCGCCGCTCCTGCCCCTCGAGGTCCTCGGCGGCCCCCGCCAGGTCGAGTCGCCCCAACCGGGCCCAGCCCCGGTTCAGAAGGGCGTCCGCATCGGCAAAGAGGTCGAGCTGCTGCATGGGGAGGAAACCCCGGTCGTCGGTCGTCGGTCTTCGGTCCCCGGTCGTCGGTCTTCGGTCAAGGCCGGCGCGGGGGCGCACCCGGCCGCCGCCTCAGGTCCGCTCCCGGAGGCGGCGAACCAGGGCCAGGGCCTCGTTCCGGGTCGCCACCTCGCCCCGGGCCTCGGCCTCGGCCACCTCGCGCAGCAACCGCCCCACCTCCGGCCCCGGCGGCACCCCCAACTCCACCAGGTCGCGCCCCCTGAGGAGGGGCGGGATCTCCTTCTCGTCCCGTTTCCGCCAGTACAGCGCCAGCACCTCGGCCGCGGTGCGCTCCACCGCCTCCCGGTAGGGAGAGCCCTCCCCCGTGGCCCGCTCGTCGGCCACCGCCAGGAGCACCGCCTCCGGGGTCTCGGCGCGCAGGTCCCTGAGGTACCGCAGCCGCGCCCGCTCCGTGGGAGGGGTTTGGCGGGCGAGCTGGAACAGCCTCAGGTGGGCGGCCACGATCCTCTGGGCCGCCCCCCGGGCCCGGCGGCCCACCCGCAGCCCGGCCAGGAGCCCCCGCAGGAGGTGCCCACCCCGGGTCTCGTGGCCCGTGAACCGCCGACGACGCCCCTCGTCCACGACGCACTCCGGCTTGGCCAGGTCGTGCAGGTAGGCCGCCAGCACGAGGAGCGCCCGCCGGCTCACCCCGGCCTCCAGCTCCTCGGCCAGGTGTTCCCGGAGCCGGTCGGGCCGGGGCAGCCACGCTTCTCCCCCCGCCAGCTTTGCCGCCTCCTCGGCCGTGCGCAGGGCGTGCTCCCAGAGGTCGTGGCGGTGGTAGTCGCCCTGGTCGAACCCCCGCCAGGCCTCCACAAAGGGAAACAGGGCGGTCAGAACCCCGCCCTCGGCCATGCGCCGGAGCGCGCCGGCCCCGGCGGGGAGGGCCAGGATGGCGAAGAGCTCGGCGCGCACCCGCTCGGGGGCGACCCCGGCGAGCCCCGGCGCCGCCCGGGCCAGCCGCCCCGCGAGCTCCGGGCCGACCCTAAGCCCCAGGCCCGCCGAAAACCGGTAGGCCCGGAGCACCCGCAGCGGGTCGGCCTCGAGCACCCCGGGGCCGCAGGCCCGCAGTTCCCCCCGGAGCAGGTCCGGGAGCCCCCCGAGGGGATCGATCAAGGGCCCGCCGCCGAGCTGCCAGGCCACGGCGTTGACCGTGAAATCCCGTCGGGCCAGGTCCTCCTCCAGGGTGGGGGCCCGGAGGGGCACGACGTCCAGGGTGGCGCCCGCGGGCAGGGCCACCCTCCAGGCGCCCCGCCCCTCGTCGAGGGGAAAGGGGTGTCCCCCCAGGCGCCGCGCCAACTCCTCGGCCACGCCCCCGCCGTCGGGCCCGGGGACGGCCAGGTCCAGGTCGGGCGGGAGCGGCCGCCCCAGCGCCAGGTCCCGCACGGCGCCGCCCACGAGCCAGCCCCTTCGCGTGCCGGTCGCGACCAGGGCCCGGAGCACCTCACGGCCCGGGGGCGAGCCCTCCCATTCCCGCAGCCGATCCGCCAACCATCTTTTGGCTTCCGAAACGGCGGGGGGAATGGTGTATACTGCGGCGTTTTCGGAGTCCGATCGAATCTGATTCATGTTCGGGAGGCATTCCCGGCCCCTGCGAGGAGCCCATGTCGAAGGTGATGCTCGTCAACGTCGTCAACGAGGAGGAAAGCCGGATCGCCATCGTGGCGGACGGGCTCCTCGAGGAGGTGGCCGTCGAGACGGCCCAGGTGGAACGCCTGGAAGGAAACATCTACAAGGCCCGGATCGTCAAGGTGGTACCGAGCCTCGACGCCGTGTTCGTGGATTTCGGGGCCGAGAAAAACGGGTTCCTCCCGGTGGACGACGTCCACCCGGCCCATTTCCCCGACGGCAAACGTTCCACCTCGGCCCTGAAGGTCGGCCAGGAGCTCATGGTGCAGGTCCGCAAGGGCGAGACCGGCCAGAAAGGCGCGGCCCTCACCACCTACATCAGCCTGCCGGGGCGGTATTTCGTGCTGATGCCCTATGTGGCCAAGCGGGGCGTGTCCCGGAAGATCGAGGACGAATCCACCCGCAAGCAACTGCGCGAGGCCCTCGACGCCGCCCAGGTACCCGAGCAGATGGGCTACATCGTGCGCACCGCCGCCGAGGGACGCACGAAGCAGGAACTCACCCGGGACGCCCAGTACCTCCTGCGGCTTTGGAAGCGGATCCTCCGGGACTACGAGGAGGCCCCCGCGCCGAGCCTCCTCTACCAGGACTCCGACATCGTGATCCGCACCATCCGGGACTATTTCACCCCGGCGGTGGAGGAGGTGTGGATCGACAACCCCGAGGTGTTCGAGCAGGTGCGCCGGTTTTTCCAGGCCGTGATGCCCTGGTACACCCGGAGGGTCAAGCTCCACCAGCGGCGCACCCCCATCTTCGCCCGGTACAACGTGGAGCAGCAGCTGGCCACCATCTACGAGAAGACCGTGCCGCTTCCGTCGGGCGGATCCATCGTGATCGAGCAGACCGAGGCCCTGGTCAGCATCGACGTCAACTCCGGGGGCGCGTTCAAGGGCAAGGACATCGAGGAAACCGCCTTCAAGGTCAACGAGGAGGCGGCCCAGGAGGCCGCCCGGCAGTTGAGGCTCCGGGACCTCGGGGGCCTCATCGTGATCGACTTCATCGACATGCGAAGTGCGGCCAACCGCGCCGCCGTGAAGCGCACCCTGCAGAAGGCCCTCAAGGAGGACAAGGCCCGCACCCAGGTGGGCTCCATCTCCCAGTTCGGCCTGCTGGAGCTCTCGCGGCAGCGGATCAAGCCCGGAGCGGCCGCGGCCGTGACCCGCCCCTGCCCCACGTGTCGGGGCTCGGGCCGGGTACGCACCCCCGAGAGCTTTGCCCTTTCGATCCTGCGGATGATCCAGGCGGAGCTGCCCCGCAAGGACCTGCACCAGATCCGGGTGGGGGTGCCCCCCGACGTGGCCGCCCTGCTGCTCAACCGCAAACGCCGGCGCCTGTCGGAATGGGAGCGGGAGTTCGAGAAATCGATCCAGCTGTTCGCCGAACCCCTCCTCGGGCCCAACGACTACTGCTTCGTGTTCGTGGAGAACGGCAAACCCCGAACCGAGACGAACGCCCCCGGGGTGCCCCCGGAACTTCTGGCCGTGCAAAAGGGCATTCCGGAGCCGCCGGTCCGGGCCTCACGCGCCCCCGCCTACATCCTGATGGAGGACGAACCCGAGGCCGAACCGCCGCCGGAGGAACCGCCCGCGGAGGCGCAAGCGGAAGCCTCGGCCCCGGCGGACGGACCGGCCAAGAAAAAGCGCCGGCGCCGGCGCCGGAAAAAGAAGACCGGGGAGGCGCAGGCCACGCCGGAGGCGACCGGGACCCCGCCGGAGGCTCCGGGGGCCGGGGCGGCCGAGGAGACGGGGCCCACCGCGGACGCGGCCGAACCCGGGTCGCCCCCGACCGAGGCCGGCCCCCCGGAGGCGGCGGGGGCGCCGGACGAGGGGGAACCCGAAGCCGCCCCCAAGCCGAAGCGAAAACGCCGGCGGCGGTCCCGCCGGAAGAAGGCGCAGGCCCCCGGGGAGGAGACGGCTCCGCAGGCCGGGGCCGAGGCGGCGGCCGGCCCGGCTTCGGCCCCCGAAGGAGCGGAGGAGGAACCGGCGGTCCGGGAGGAGCCCGAACCAACCGAAACGGCGAAGGGCGAGCCCGTGGGGTCCGAGTCGCCGGATCGGCCCGGGGGCCCGTCCGACCGGGCGGCCGACGCCCCGGACGCCGAACCCGCCGCCGAGGAAAAGCCCAAGCGCCGGCGCACGAGAAAGAAGGCGTCCGAGGCGCCCCCGGCCGAAACCGAGGCCCCCGGCGCGGCCGAACCCCCGCCCGGTCCGGCCCAGGCCGCCCCGGACGACCAACCCGCCGCCGAGGAAAAGCCCAAGCGCCGGCGCACGAG
>CAZUYO010000204.1:0-5297 GCA_964624725.1 uncultured Thermodesulfobacteriota bacterium | reverse complement strand
GGTGCTCCACGACACCATGAACCACGTGTTCAAGATGAACATGCTCGACATGGGCCCGCTCAAGATGGAGGAGCGGTTCGTGAACACCGACGAGGGCATGCGCACCTGCCAGCAGTTCGGACGCTCGATCGGGGAGCGCGCCGGCCAGTAGGCGCGGGGTCCCACCCAGTTTCGGCGCGGGGCGGTCTCCCCTTGCGGGGGCCGCCCCGCCGCTGCGTTTGGGGCCCGTTGAAACGCCCGGGGGCGTGTGCTACGGTCACGCCGCCTCGGCGTCGGGAAGGCCCCGGCGCCCTTGCGTTTCCGGGCGTTTCGCCCGCCTTCCGAACCGATCCCGTGAACGAGGAGTGGCCGCCGATGGACGTGCGCTATCACCCCGAGGCCGTCGAGACGAAGTGGCAGCGCCGCTGGGCCGAGCAGAAGACCTTCAAGGTCACCGAGGACCCGGCCCGGCCCAAATACTACGTGCTCGAGATGTTCCCCTACCCCTCGGGCCGGATCCACATGGGCCACGTCAGGAACTACACGATCGGCGACGTGGTGGCCCGGTACAAGCGCATGCGCGGGTTCAACGTGCTCCACCCCATGGGGTGGGACGCCTTCGGCATGCCCGCGGAAAACGCGGCGATCGCCAGCGGGGTGCACCCGGCCAAGTGGACCCGGGAGAACATCGCCTACATGAAGCGCCAGCTCCAGCGCATGGGGTTCTCCTACGACTGGGACCGGGAGCTCGCCACCTGCGACCCCAGCTACTACCGCTGGGAGCAGTGGCTCTTCCTGAAGATGCTCGAAAAGGACCTCGTCTACCGCAAGACCACCACGGTGAACTGGTGCGAGACCTGCGCCACGGTGCTGGCCAACGAGCAGGTGGAGCAGGGCCGGTGCTGGCGCTGCGGCGAGGAGGTGGGGGAGAAGGAGCTCCCGGGCTGGTTCTTCCGGATCACCCGGTACGCCGACGAGCTCCTGGAATGGACCGAGAAGCTCCCCGGGTGGCCGCCCCAGGTGCTCACCATGCAGCGCAACTGGATCGGCAAGAGCCACGGCGCCGAGGTCACGTTCCCCCTGGCCGACCGGGAGGGGACGATCACGGTGTTCACCACCCGGCCCGACACCCTCTACGGGGTCACCTTCATGAGCCTGGCCCCGGAGCACCCCCTGGCCCTGGAGCTCGCGGCCGGCACCGAGCAGGAGGCCGAGGTCCGGGCCTTCGTGGAGCGGGTGCGCCGCCAGGACAAGATCCGCCGCACGAGCGACGAGGCCGAGAAGGAGGGCGTGTTCACGGGCGCCTACTGCGTGAACCCGCTCACCGGCGAGCGGGTGCCGATCTTCGTGGCCAACTTCGTGCTGATGGAGTACGGCACCGGCGCCGTGATGGCGGTGCCGGCCCACGACCAGCGGGACTTCGAGTTCGCCAAGAAGTACGGGCTCCCCATCCGGGTCGTGATCGAGCCCGAGGGCCAGACCCTGGACCCGGCCACCATGACCGAGGCCTACGAGGGGGAGGGCCGCATGGTGCGCTCGGGGCCGTTCGACGGCACCCCCAACCGCGAGGGCATCCGGGCCGTGATCCGGCACCTGGAGGAGAAGGGCATCGGCCGGGGCACCGTGAACTACCGGCTCCGGGACTGGGGCATCTCGCGCCAGCGGTACTGGGGGGCGCCGATCCCGGTCGTCCACTGCGAGAGCTGCGGCATCGTGCCCGTGCCCGAGAAGGACCTGCCCGTGGTGCTCCCCGAGGACGTGGAGTTTCCCGAGGGCCGGGTGCTCCCGCTGGCCGAGATCCCCTCGTTCTACGAGACCACCTGCCCCGCCTGCGGCCGGCCGGCCCGCCGGGAAACGGACACCATGGACACCTTCGTGGAGAGTTCGTGGTACTTCGCCCGGTACGCCTGCGCCGACTACGACGGGGGCATGCTCGACCCCGAGCGGGTCCACTACTGGATGCCGGTGGACCAGTACATCGGCGGCATCGAGCACGCGGTGCTCCATCTGCTCTACTCCCGGTTCTACACCAAGGTGCTCCGGGACCTGGGGCTTCTGCGGGTGGACGAGCCGTTCACGAACCTCCTGACCCAGGGCATGGTCTGCATGGAGACCCAGCGGTGCCCCACCCACGGGTGGCTCCTGCCCGAGGAGGCCGAGGGCGGCCGGTGCAAGGCCTGCGGCGCCGAGGTGGTGCGGGGCCGGGTCGAGAAGATGAGCAAGTCCAAGAAGAACGTGGTGGACCCGGAGCACCTGATCGCCCGGTACGGCGCCGACACGGCGCGGCTGTTTAGCCTGTTCGCCGCGCCGCCGGAAAAGGACCTGGAGTGGAGCGAGGAGGGCGTGGAGGGGGCCTACCGGTTCCTGCGCCGGGTGTGGCGGCTCGTGGCCGAGAACGCCGACTGGCTGCGGGAGACCGAGCCGTTCGGGGGCGGCGACCTCGAGGGCCCGGCCCGGACGCTCCGGCGCAAGGCCCACGAGACGCTCCAGAAGGTCACGGCCGACATCGACGAGCGGTTCCACTTCAACACGGCCATCGCGGCCACGATGGAGCTCGTGAACGAGATGGCCTCGTTCGAGCCGAAAACCGAGGTGGACCGGCGGGTGTTCCGGGAGGCCGTGGATCTTCTGTTGCTGATGCTCTCGCCCATGGTGCCCCACCTGGCCGAGGAGCTCTGGGAGGGACTGGGCCACCAAACCCCCTTGAGCGACGCGGCCTGGCCCGAGGTGGACCCGGCGGCCCTGGTGCGCGACCTCATCACGGTGGTGGTCCAGGTGAACGGGAAGCTCCGGGGCCGGATCGAGGTGGCGCCCGACGCCGACGAGGCGGCCGTGCGGGAGGCCGCGCTCGCCGATGAGAACGTGCGAAACCACGTGGAAGGGAAGACCCTGGTCAAGACCGTATGGGTGCCCGGCCGGCTGGTGAACCTGGTCGTGCGGTGAGGCGGGCGGCGGCCCTTCTGGCGCTGGGCCTCCTCGTCGGGTGCGGGTACCGGTGGGGCCCCCCCGCCGGCCCCGTGGAGCTCCGGATCGCGCCGGTGGACGACCGGGGTGCCGAGCCCCTGTTCGGCGCCCGGCTGGCCCGGGCCCTGGCCGAGGAGGCGACGGCGTGGGGCGGGCTCCGGCTCGCCGGGAAGGACGCGGCCCTGGTGCTTCGCACCCGGGTGGACGAGGTGACGGAGTCCGGGTCGGCCTACGCCGCCGGGGGGCTCGTGGAGTACCGGGTGGCGGCCCGGGTCACGGCCACGGTGGCCCGGCCCTCGGGGGAGGTGCTCTGGCGGGGGGCGCTCAAGGAGGACCGGGAGTTCGCGGCCGGCGCCGACGTGGGGTCCACGGAGCGGGCCAAGGAGGAGGCCCTGGGGCTTCTGGCGGCGGACCTCGCCCGGGATCTCCTGCGGCGGGTGTCGTTCGTGGCCGCGGAGGCGGGGCCGTGAGCGCGGCGCCGGTCGTCTGCCTCGTGGGCGGCGAGCCGTTCCTCGTCCGCCGGGAGCTCGCCCGCCTCGAGGCCGAGGTGCTGGCCGGGGGCGATCCGGGGCTCAACCGGGAGGTGTTCACGGCGCCCGACGCGACGCCGGGCCAGGTGGTGGCCGCGGCCCAGACCCTGCCGTTTCTGGGGGGGCGACGGCTGGTGGTGGCGCGCGACGCCCACCGGTGGCCGGCCGCGGCCTGGGACCCCCTGGTGGCGTACCTCGAGCGGCCGAACCCCAGCACCTGCCTGGTGATCGTGGCCGAGACGATCGACCGCCGCACCAAGGCGGGAAAGCGGCTCCTGGAAGCGGCCGAGGTCGTCCCCTGCGAGCGCCCCAAGGAGGCCGAGGTGCCCCGGTGGGTCGAGCGGCTGGCGAAGGAGGAGGGGTTGCGGCTCGACGCCCGGGTGGCCGCGGCCCTGGCGCTTCGGGTGGGGCCCGACCTGGAGCAGCTCCACCAGGAGGTCCAAAAGCTCCGGGCGTTCGCCGGCGACGGCGGCGCGGTGGGCCTGGACGACCTGGAGCGGCTGGTCGGCGACAACCGCGAGGCCTCCGTGTTCGCCCTGTGCGACGCCCTGGGGCTGCGGAAGCTGGGGGACGCGGTGGGGGCGCTGCGGAGCCTCCTGGGCATGGGGGAGCCGCCGGTGCGGCTCCTCTACATGATCGTCCGCCATTTCCGGCACCTCTGGATGGCCCGGGAGCTTCTGGACCGCGGGGGACGGGTCTCCCGAAGCGAGGCGGCGAAAGCCCTGGGGGCCCACCCCTTCGTGGCCGCGAAGGCCCTGGAGCAGGCCCGGGGGTGGCGGGAGCCGGAGCTCCGGCGGGTGTTCCTCGACCTCGTCCGGGCCGACCTGGCGCTCAAAACCGGGGGCGGGCCGGAGGTGTTGGAGGCCCTCGCCCTGGGCCTGTGCGGCCGGGGGGAGACGCATGCGATCCGCCGCGGCCGCGGGCGGTGAGTCGGTCCTGGGGGGAACCACGGAGGACACGGAGCCCGGGAGGGGGCCGCCTCAGGGTTCCGGGGCCGCGGCCCCCCCGGAGCGGTGGAACCGCCCGCCCGTTTGGTGCCTTGCGCGATCGGCCGGCCGGCGACCGAACGGCCGAAGGGGCGTTCCGGGTTTGACGGCCCGGGGCGAATGGGGTACGAGAGGCGGGGAAGGGGGCCGGTGGGCAACGAGCGGTCGCCGGAACCCCTCCACCGGACGAGCGCAGTTCTTCCAAAGGAGGTGGCACCATGGAGCTCTACGAGGCGATCCGCGGACGCCGTTCCATCCGGAAGTACAAGCCCGATCCCGTGCCCCAGGAGGTGCTCGACCGGCTGCTCGAGGCGGCCCAGTGGGCGCCCAGTTGGGCCCACACCCAGTGCGCCGAGGTCGTCGTGGTTTCGGACCCGGCGGTGAAGGAGGCGTTGCAGCAGACGCTCCCGCCCTCGAACCCGGCGTACAAGGCCATGGTGGAGGCCCCCCTGGTGGTGGCGTTTTGCGGGCAGACCGGCCGGGCCGGGTTCTACAAGGGCAAGGCGGCGACCCCGAGGGGGGACTGGATGATGTTTGACGTCGCGCTCGCCATGCAAAACTTCATGCTGGCGGCCCACGCCGAGGGCCTGGGGACCGTGTGCATCGGGCTCTTCGACGCCGCGGCCGCGGCCCAGGCGGTGGGGGCGCCCCCGGGCATCGAGGTGGTGGCCCTGACCCCGCTGGGCTACCCGGCGGCCGAGGCCAAGGTGCCCCCCCGGAAGCCCCGGGAGGACTTCGTGCGCTGGAACCGGTACTCGGGCGGTTGAGGCGGCGAGCCCAGGCGCGCACCCTCCACACCCGGGCCCCGTGGGGCCCGGGCTTTTTCCGCAGCGGGCGT
>CAZUYO010000203.1:0-5304 GCA_964624725.1 uncultured Thermodesulfobacteriota bacterium | reverse complement strand
CACCCGGGCGAGGTAGCGGGCGATCTCCTCGGCTTCTTGGTCGTCGATCCGGGCCCCTTTCTGGCGCATGCCCCAGATCGTGCGGCGCCACCCCTCCAGGTCCCTTCGCACCCCCAGGGCGGTTTCGGCCGGATGGCACCGGGAACAGGCCGTGGCGAACCGCTTGGCCGCGGGGTCGCCGTTGGGAATGCCGGAGCACCCCACGACCGCGGCGACGACGAGCCCGAGCGCCCACCCCCTCACCGCGCCGCCTCCGCCAAGGCCCGGGCGATCCGCTCCCGGTCCGCGGGCGCCAACCCCACCTCCAGGGCCTCCTCCCACTCCTCCACCCGGCCCGCGTGCTCCCGCAGCCAGCCGGCCAAGGCCCGCAGATCCCTACGGTAGGCCCGGCAGGCCCCGCAAAGCCCCACGTGGATCCGCAGGGCGATCCGCCGGCCCATCGGAAGGGACGCGTCCAGTTCCTGGGAGATCCATCGGCTGGCCTCCCGGCAGGTCATCATGGTGTCTTGCTCTCCTCTCCCCCGAAGCCCTCCTCGGCTAGGCACCGGCGCAGGGCGAGCCGCGCCCGGTGGAGAAGGACCCATGCGTTCGTCGGGGTGATCCCCATCTCCTGACACAGGGCCTCGGTGTCGAGCCCTTCGAGCTCCCGCAGCACGAAGGCCGCGGCCTGGCGCGGCGGCACCCCCCGCAGGCAGCGCACGAGGGCTTGCCAAAAGCCCCGACCCTCGGCGAGCCGGGCCGGGTCGGCCATCCACCCCAGGGGCGTTCGCCAGCGGCCATCGGATCCGAAGGCCTCGGCCTCGGGGTCGGCCCCGTCGTCCAAAGCCTCGCGGGCGGTGCGGCGGAAGTGGTCCAGGATCTTGTGCTTCAGGATCCCGACGAGCCACGTCCGCGGATCGGAGCGGCCGCCGAACGACCCGCGGTTCCTGAGGCCGGCCACCAGGGTTTCCTGCACCAGGTCCCGGGCCAGATCGGGATCGGCCACCCGGGCCAGCGCGTACCGGTACAGGAGATCGCCGTACCGGTCCACCCACTCGGCCGGGTCCGGGAGCGGCTCCCAACCCACGGCGATCAGCCTTTCACCACGCCGAGGGGCCGGAGCCGCGCCACCTTCCGGGAGATGCCGGCCCCGTCCACCACCTCCACCACGTCGTCCACATCCTTGTACGCCTCGGGCATCTCCTCGGCCAGCGTCTTCATGCCGGCCGAAAACACGAAGATGCCCTGGGCCTCGAGCTCCCGCCGGACCTGGGCGCCCTTTTTGCGCTTCAGGGCGGCTTTCCGGCTGAGCATCCGGCCGGCCCCGTGGCAGGTGGACCCGAAGGTCTCCTCCATGGCCTTCGCCGTGCCCCGGAGCACGTAGGAGGCCCGGCCCATGTCGCCCGGGATCAGCACCGGCTGGCCCACGGCCCGGTACCGGGCCGGCACCCGGGGGTCGCCCGGGCCAAACGCCCGGGTGGCGCCCTTTCGGTGGACGATCACCCAGCGCTCCTCCCCGTTTACCCGGTGGAGTTCCCGCTTGGCGATGT
Source organism: uncultured Thermodesulfobacteriota bacterium (assembly GCA_964624725.1). GTDB lineage: Bacteria > Desulfobacterota > Deferrisomatia > Deferrisomatales > Deferrisomataceae > Deferrisoma. Next base: position 3,775 of record CAZUYO010000203.1, on the reverse strand, counting down.
TGTGGGCCACATCGTAAAGGAGCCGCAAGCCCAGATCCCGGGGCGAGGCCCCGAAGAACTCGCAGAACACCTCCCGGGTCCAGTGCATGAGCGCCTGGCGGTTCGCCCAGGCGTAGTTCGCGGCCGCGGCCATGGCCCCCAGGTACCGCCGGGCGGCCTCGCTCTTCGCAAACGCGCAGGCCAGTTGGCGGTCGGGCAACCGGAGCCCTTCCCGGGCCACCTCCCGGGCCATGACCTTGAGGTAGTCGTCGCAGACCTGGTACCCGAACCCCCGGCTGCCCGAATGGATCATCACGGTGACCCGGCCCTCCTCCAGGCCGTAGGCGGCCGCGGCCTCCGGGTCGAACACCCGTTCCACGTACTGGACCTCGAGGAAGTGGTTCCCCGAACCCAGGGTGCCCACCTGGTTGAACCCCCGCTCGTAGGCCCGGGGCGACACCGCATCGGGGTCGGCCCCCTCGAGGCACCCCTCCTCCTCGGTGGCCTCCAGGTCCTCGGGCCACCCGTACCCCTGCTCCACGGCCCACCGGGCCCCCTGCACGAGGAGCTTTCGTTCGTCCTTCCGGGAAAGCCGGATGGCCCCCGTGGAGCCGACCCCGGAGGGGATCCGCGAAAACAGGGTCCCCACCAGTTCCCGGAGGCGGGGCCGGACCTCGTCGAGCCCGAGATGGGTGGTCAGGAGCCGGCAGCCGCAGTTGATATCGTACCCGACCCCCCCCGGGCTCACCACGCCTTCTTCGGCGTCCATGGCCGCCACGCCCCCGATCGGGAACCCGTAGCCCCAGTGGACGTCGGGCATGGCCATGCTCGCCTTCAGGATGCCCGGCAGCGTGGCGACGTTCCGCACCTGTTCGGGCGCCCGCTCGGCCCGGATGTGATCGATCATCCGGTCGCCCGCATACACGATCCCCGGCACCCGCATCGGATCCTGCCGGGGAATCTCCCAACGGTACTCGTCGAGCCGGCGAAGCGGGATCTCTTCGGCCATGGCAGGACTCCTTGGGTCTTCCGGTCGGGTCCGCATGCCGGGGCGCCGGGCGGCCGGGGAGCCCGGGGGCCGAAACCGCTCCCGGTTCCAGCGCCCCCGGTCCCACCCGCGATCCGAGGCCCCCGATCCGGGGGGAGCCCGCCCCCGCAGGCGACACCGGCACGGCAGAGCCCCCGGGGCTCGGCGCCCCGGAGGCTCTGGAGTATACCGCAATCCCCGCCCCCGAACACGGGGGGCGTCAGGCCGCCCGGTTCAGATCCTGCAGCAGCCGGTCCACGTCCACGTTGTGGATCATGGCGCTCTGGCGGATCGTCTCGGTCTTCTGGCCGGGGCACGAAAAGCACCCCGTTCCGTAGTACGTGCGGAACACGGCCTCCGTGCCGGGGTACCGGGCCAGCACGTCGCCGATCACGTCGTTGGGGCCCACCTTCGGGGCCGTGCCCGAGCCCGCCGCCACCCGGCGCAGGGCCCCGAGCAGTTCGTCCACGTCCACCCCGTGGCGCTGGCACGCCATGGCCACCGTGATCGGCAGCGACTTCACCTGCTCCCGGTGGGCGGGGTCGGCAAGGCCCTGGAACCCGTGCTCCACGAACACCTCGGCGGCCTGGGGCCAGCGCTCCAGGATCTCCCCCACCCGGGTGTCCGGGCCGATCCCGGCGTCCGACCCGGGAGCCGCGGGGGCCTCGGACGGCGCGGCGGTCGCCTCCGCCGTCTCTCCCGCTTCCTCGGGCGCCAGCAGGGTGGCCGCGATGTTCACGGCGAAAAGGAGAATCCCCAGGAGGCTCAGGCCCGAAAAGAGCCCGAAGGCGGCCGACGGGCTCCCGGGATACGCCGCCACCATGCCCACGAGCCCCACGTTGGAGACCCAGAAATGGAGCCCCACCCACTGGGGCCAGCGCAGCTCCCTGGCGTTGAACCGCGGGAGCACGAAGTACCCCACGCCGTACACCATCATGGCCATGAAGCCCAGCAGGTTGAAATGGACGTGGCCGAACCGGGCCCAGGCCGGGGCGTCCCCCACGCCCATCCAAAGGCCCAGCCCGGCGGCCAGGGCCAGGTAGATCACCGACGCGACAACGAATCCCTTGGTGTACCGATCCATGACGGACCTCCTTTCCCCCGGAGGGGGAGTTGCGTTTTCCGAAGCTGCCGCTACCGTATCTCAGGGTGCCGGCGCAGGCCTTGACAGCGGTCAAACCGAGGCGGTTTTCAACGGTTGGGAGGACGCCCCATGAACACGAGGACACCCGTTACCCTGGACGGCTCGTACGGCGAGGGCGGCGGCCAGGTGCTCCGGACGGCGCTCGCGCTCTCCCTCGTGACCCGTCGCCCCGTGGAGCTTCGCAACGTGCGGGCCGGGCGGCCGCGGCCCGGGCTCGCGCCCCAGCACCTGACCGCGGTGTGGGCGGCGGCCGAGGTGGGCCGGGCGCGGGTGGAGGGCGACGTCAAGGGGTCGCGGGAGCTTCGGTTCGAGCCCGCCGGGATCTTCCCCGAGGCCTACCGCTGGGAGATCGGGACGGCCGGCGCCACGGGCCTCGTCCTCCACACCGTGGCGATTCCCCTGGCCCTGGCCCCCCTCGAGTCGGAGGCCCACGTGACCGGGGGAACCCACGTGCCCTGGAGCCCCCCCTTCGAGCACCTGGCGAGGGTCTGGGCCCCGGCGGTCACGGCCCTGGGGTTTCCCGTGCGGGCCGAACTGCGCCGGGCCGGGTTCTACCCGAAGGGCGGAGGCGAGATCGTGGCCTGGCTCGGGCCGGCCGGGGCGCGGGGGCCCCTTCGGGCCGAGGAGAGGGCGCCGGTGCGGGAGGTCCGCGGGGTGGCCGCGGCGGCCGGGCTTCCCGATCACGTGGCCCGCCGGATGGCCCAGCGCGTGCGGGAGAGGCTCCGGCGGGTAGGCCTCGAAGCCCGGGTGGACGAACGGCGCCTCGAGGCCCCGAGCCCCGGAGCCTACGTCTTTTTGGAGCTCGTCCCCGAAGCGGGCCCCCGGCTCGGGGCCTCGGCCCTCGGGGAACGGGGCAAGCCGGCCGAGGCCGTGGCCGACGAGGCGGCGGACGAACTCCTCGCGCTCCTTGCGTCCGATGCCACCGTGGACCCCCACCTGGCCGACCAACTCCTCCTGCCCCTGGCCCTCGTGCCCGAGGAGTCGGTGTTCACCACGGCCCGCATCACCCGGCACCTCACCACCAACGCCTGGGTGATCCGGCAGTTCCTGCCGCAGGTGGAGATCGAGATCGAGGGGGCGGAGGGCGCGGCCGGCCGGGTGCGCATCCGCGGCACCCGCGAGGTGACATGAGGACGGGCGGGTTCCTTGCCGCCCTTTGCGGAACGGCGCTCCTGGCCGCCGGGATCGCCTGCTCCCGGGGCGAGCCCCGGCTTTCGCCCCTGGCGCCGGGGGAGACGATTCTCGCCTTCGGCGACAGCCTCACCGCCGGCACCGGTGCCGGGCCCGGGGAGGGCTACCCGTCGGTCCTCGAAACCCTCCTGGACCGGCCCGTGGTGAACGCGGGACGGCCCGGGGAAACCACCGGGGAGGGGCTCGGCCGCCTGGCGCAAGAGCTCGAGGCCCACCGGCCCCGGCTCGTCATCCTGTGCGAGGGGGGAAACGATTTCCTCCGGGGCGCCCCGCCGGAACGGGTGGAGGAGAACCTGCGGCGGATGATCCGAACCGCCCGGGAGTTCGGGGCGGAGGTGGTGCTCGTGGCCGTGCCGCGGCCGAACCTGCTCGTGAGGGTGCCCGGCCTCTACGAGGAACTGGGGGAGGAGTTCGGGGTGCCGGTGGAAACCGAG
>CAZUYO010000202.1:0-5307 GCA_964624725.1 uncultured Thermodesulfobacteriota bacterium | reverse complement strand
GGGGCCGTGAGTCAACCAGCGCGCAACCGCACCCCGTGCTCCCGGATCCACGGGAACAGGTACTCGTCCTCGCTCTCGCCGCGGTCCAGGAGCCCCATCGGGAACCGATACGCGTCGTTGGACCCCCCCGGGCCACCGGACGTTCCAGGGACGGAAGGGTCGGGCTTGGGCCAGCACGAACGGGGAGACGTGGTGCGCGGCACACCCTGAGGAACGAAGCCGCCTCACTCGGCCAGGAGTCGCCCCCATTCCTCGTTCTCGGAAATGGATGCCTCCAGGTGCTCCAGGACCATCGGCCTCACCCGGCGGCGTTCTCGAGGAGGCCCCGGGTCATATCGCGGCGGCTCAGGATGACCGGCTACGGACCTTTCGTGCGGTTTGCAAGTTGTTCTTTCCGTTTGCACACCTGACCCCCGCGGACGAGGCCACGCCCCCACGCACTCTCCCGCCCTACCCCGGTTCGCCGCCCCAAACTCCGACGCGATCGGTCGGCTTGACAGGTCCGCTTCCCCTGGCACAGTGGTGGTCCATCCGACCCCGCTCGTCAACGAAGGAGGGAGCGACCATGCCGCAGATCCAGTGGGAAACCGATTTTCAGAAGGCCGTGGGCCGGGCGAAGGCCGAGGACAAGCCGGTGCTCCTCGACTTTTTCAACCCGGGGTGAATCGGCTGCCAACAGATGGATGCGGTCACGTATCCACAGGAGGCCGTCGCCGAGTTCGTGTCGACCCGGACGGTGCCGCTTCGGATCCCGTCGGACGCCCAGCCCTACGCCGGCCAGTTCAACGTGAAGTGGACCCCGACCCTGGTCACCCTGGACCGGGACGGCACCGAGCACCACCGGACCCTGGGATTCCTGCCCCCGGAGGAACTCATCCCGTCGCTCCTTCTGGGTTCGGCCAAGTGCCACTTCGACGCCGAACGGTTCGAGGCCGCCCTCAAGGAACTCGACGAACTGCTCTCCCAGTACCCCACGTCCGACGCGGCTCCCGAGGCGATCTTCGTGCGCGGGGTGGCCCGGTACAAGCACACCGGCGACCCCAAGCCCTTGAAGGAGGCCTACGAGAAGCTCGCGGCCGACTACCCGGACAGCCCGTGGGCGAAGCGGGCCCTGCCCTACCGGCTGCTATAGAGCGCGAAGCAGCCCGGGCGACGCCCGGGCCGCTTTTCGTCGGGAGAGCCGGAGCCTTCTCCACCGCTTCGCCCCCCCGGTCACCGCAGGTACCCCGCCACGATGCTCCATGCCGCCCACCCGAGGGCCAGGAGCGCAAGAGACGCGAGCCAGGCCAGCAGGAACCGGCCGGGTTCGAGGCGACTCCGGAACCAGACCCGCCAGGCCGCAAACGACAAGACGAGGTAGGAGAACCCATATCCCAGGGGCAGCCCCCACAGGGCAAACGCCCCGGCGAACCCCCAGCCCCCCTCCCCGCGACCCGGGGCCGCCACGAGGGTGACGACCGCGGCCACCAGGGTGCCCACGGCAACCCCCAGCGGCCCGCTCAGGACGAGCACCCCGGCCTGGGCGGCCAGGACCTCAAGCAGCGAGCGCGTGTGTCTCCTCCACCCCATCTACTCGTGAGGACGACGCATCTCTTCGAGTGCCGCACGGGCAAGAAACCCCGACCGGGTCTCGCCGTGGCGCTTGGCGTGGGCATCGATGAGCGTGAGCAGCCGCCTGGGCAGCGTGATGTTCACCCGCTCCACCCGGTCGTCCAACGCGGAAAAGTCCACGTCCACGAGGGCCCACACTCCTCCCGCGTACTCCGGGTTGGCCTGATGTTCTTCTATGGGACGTCGCGCAGGAACGGGCTCCCCGTCGAGGATGAGCCCCTCCAGGTGGCACTCAATCGCCTCGCGGGCCATCTCGAGCGCCTCCTCCACGCGGGAGCCCGCCGTGAAGCAACCCGGAAGATCCGGTACCGTCACGCCGTAATCACTCTCCGGGTCTTTGTGGATCACCACCGCGTAACGCACGCCTGCCTCCGCTCCCATCCCGCCTGCCGAAAAATCGAGCGAAGGGTGCCCACCGGGAGGTCCCGCTTCGGGTGGGGCACGGTGATCCTTCCCGGTTTTTCCGGGTGCTTGAACTGGTGGTGGCTCCCCTTCACGTGGTGGAGCACCCACCCTTCCCTTCGCAAGCGGCGGATCACCTCCTCGCCGCTCGTGGTGTGTATACTACACACCACGAGCGCCCCTTCAAGATGGCGGCTACCGTTCCCAATGAAAAACGGCCCGGGGGGAACCCGGGCCGCGGGTCGGTTCGTCGGACTCTGGGAACTCAGTCGCGCAGGTGGCGGGAGATCACGAGGCGCTGGATCTCGCTCGTGCCCTCGCCGATGGTCAGCAGCTTCTGGTCGCGGTAGAACCGCTCCACGTCGTAGTCGCGCATGAGGCCGTAGCCCCCGTGGATCTGGACGGCGGCGTCCACCACCCGGCCCATGACCTCGGAGCAGTAGAGCTTGGCCATGGCGGCGTACTTGCCGAAGGGCCGGCCGTTGTCCTTGAGCCAGCAGGCCTTGTAAAGCAGGTTCCGGGCCGCCTCGATCTCCATGGCCATGTCGGCCAGCTTGAACTGGATGGCCTGGAAGTCGAAAATCGGCTGGCCGAACTGGCGGCGTTCCTGGGCGTAGCGCAGCGCGAGCTCGAAGGCCCCCTGGGCCCCTCCGAGGCCCATCGCCCCGATGGAGAGCCGGCCGCCGTCGAGGGTGGAGAGCATCTGGCGAAACCCGTCGCCCTTCTTGCCCAAGAGGGCCTCCTTGGGCACCCGCACGTCGTCGAAGTAGAGCTCGGCCGTGTTGGAGGCCCGCCACATCATCTTGCCGTGCATGGCCTTGCGGGTGAGCCCCGGGGCGTCGGCCGGCACGAGGAAGCAGGAGAGCTCGTTTCGGCCGTCGCTCTTCTTGCCGGTCACGGCCTGCACCACGATCACGCCGGTGATGTCGGTGGCCGCGTTGGTGATGAAGATCTTGCTGCCGTTGATCACCCACTCGTTGCCGTCCAGGACGGCCCGGGTGCGGGAGCTCCCGGCGTCGGACCCGGCCAGGGGCTCGGTGAGCCCGAACCCGGCCAGCATCTCGCCGGTGCAGAGCTTGGGGAGCCAGCGCTTTTTCTGCTCCTCGCTCCCGAAGTAGTAGATCGGCCCGATGCCCAGCGAGTTCCCCGCGGCCACGGTGGCGGCCTGGGACCCGTCGACCCGGGCGATCTCCTCCACCGCGATGATGTACGACACGTAGTCGAGCCCGCTGCCGCCGTACTCGGGGCTCACGAAGATGCCGAAGAGCCCCATCTCCCCCATCTTCCGGGTGAGGTCGTAGCTGAACTCCTCCTTGGCGTCGAGCTCCCGGGCCACCGGCCGGATCTCCTTCTCGGCAAACTCCCGGACGCTCTGGCGCAGGATGTTCTGTTCCGCTGTGAGATCGAAGGACAAAGCCATGGACGGTACTCCTCGTAGAAGGCTGGAAGGCTGGGAGGCTAGGAAGCTGGGAGGCCCCAGGGCGGGTACGCCGCGCGGGCGGTGGTCGGTGACCGTTGAGATGCCTAGAGTCCAGAGGAAGGACCTACGAGGCTCCCTCTTCCCCTCCCCTCTCCGGGTTCTCCGTGCCCTCCGTGGTGTCCAACTCCCGATCGGCGCTCAGAGCTTCGAACGGATGTGCTCCCGGTAGGCCTCGATGTCGCGCTGGAGCATCCGCAGCTGCTCGATCCGGTGCTCGATCTGCTCCAGGTGGCGGTCGAGGAGCTCCAGGAGCCGGGGCAACACCTTGGCGTTGGAGCGGTGGGTGCGGTAGAGCTCCTCGAGCTCCTTCATCTCCTCGAGGCTCAGGCCCAGGAGCTTTAAGCGCTTGATGAACTTGAGCCGCCGCACGTCGGCGTCGGTGTAGATGCGGCGGCCCCCCTCCACCCGGCGCACGCTGTTCAGCAGCCCGATGTCCTCGTAGTACCGGATGGTACGGGGCGTCAGGCCCACCCGCCGGGCCAGCTCCCCGATCTTGATGGGCGCGGCCGCGCCGTTGCCCCCGGTTTGCGCCATGTCTCGTCAATCCCAGGTGCGCTGGTCGTCCAGCACCTTGCCGTCGTCGGGGAGGCTCTCGGCCCACTCCACCTCGGCCCCGATCCGCAGGACGTCCCGCAGCCGCCCCCCGATCTTCTGGGCCAGGCCCTCCGAGCGCTCCCGGCTCACCACCCGCACCACGAGCCGGTCGCGGTTGGCCTCGCGGGTCACCACGGCCCGGAACCGCTCCACCTCGGGGAACTCCTTGAACACCGTCTGGAGCTGGCCGGGGTGCACGAACATGCCCTTCACCTTGACGAGCTGGTCCGCCCGGCCCAGCCAGCCCTTGAGCTTGGGGGTCGCCCGGCCGCAGGCGCAGCCCCCGGGCAGGAACGCCGAGAGGTCCCCGGTGCCGAACCGCAGCAGCGGGTAGGCCCGGTGGAACAGCGTGACCACCACCTCGCCGGTCTCCCCCTCGGGCACGGGCTGGCCCGTGGTGGGGTCCACGATCTCCACGACGGCGCGGTTCACCACGTGCATGCCGCCCTTGTGGTAGCACTCGTAGGCGATGCAGCCGCAGTCGGCCGTGCCGTAGCCCTGGCGCAGCACGAGCCCGAACATCTCCTCCACCGACGACCGAAGCGTCTCGGGCAGGGGCTCGGCCGTGACGAAGGCCACCTCCAGGTTGAGGTCTCGGCGCGGGTCCACCCCGAGCTCCTTCGCCTTCTCGCCGATCTGGAGGAGGAACGAGGCCATGCCCACGAACCCCTTCACCCCCAGGCGCCGCATGATCTCCACCTGGGTCTCCCGCTCGCCCACCCCCGTGGGCACCACGGGGCAACCGAGGCTGCGCAGGGCGTCGTCGAACATCATGCCCGCCGGGGTCATGTGGTAGCTGAAGGTGTTGATCGCGATGTCCCCGGGCCGGAACCCGGCCGCAAAGAGGGCCTCCTCCCAGCCCCAGCCCTCGCCCGGCCCCTGGGGGTCGTAGATGGGCCCGGGGGAGCGGAAGATGCGCTGCATGCGCTCGAGCTCCACGCCCAGGAGCCCCCCGAAGGGCGGCTCCGCCCCCTGGATCTCCACGAGCTTGGCCTTGGGGGTCACCGGGAGCTTGGGGAGATCGTCGAGCCCCTGGATGTCGCCGGGCTTGAGCCCCGCCTCGTCCATGACGCGCCGCCAGTAGGGGGCGTTCGCGTAGGCGTGGGCCACGGTGTCCCGGAGCTTCCGGGACAGCTCGGCCCGCTGGGCCTCCCAGCTCTGGGTTTCCAGTGCCTCGTTCAGGAATCCGGTGGTTCGGTCCATGTCAGGGCCTCCGGGGG
>CAZUYO010000201.1:1355-5390 GCA_964624725.1 uncultured Thermodesulfobacteriota bacterium | reverse complement strand
AATTCCGACTCCTGATACGGCAGCCGCTCCCACAGGTTGGGACAGCCGCTGACGCTGGAATCCCGAAGGTTCTTAGCCGCCTAGCTGCCGAGCAGCCCAGCCGCCTAGCCGAAGTCACTTGGAATCCACGCGCCGCCGCCCACTTCGGGCGCCGCCTGTCCGGCGGCCGCGGGCCGCCCTATGGGGCCTCGCGGAACACGCGCACCGCATCGGGGCCAATCCCCACGCCGTAGCGCACCGGGTTTCGGCCGAACTTCTGCACGGTCAGGTGGGGCACAACCACCGGCGGCAACGCCGACCGGAGGACGCCGTTCACCTTGGACACCACGGAGGCGAAGTTCCGGTCGCCCCGGGGCGACTGGGCCAGCGCTTCCACCCGGTCCCCGAGCGCCCGGGCCTCCTCCCCCCGGATCCCCAGCCTCCGGGCGCGTTCCGGCCAGATCTCCTCCACCAGGTCCTCGCCGATCAGGTCGGCGAAGGGTAGCGCCTCGCCCCGCAGGTCCCCGGCCAGCACCAGGTGCAGGTACACGGCGAACCCCTGGGGGCTCAAGCGGCACTCGCGGCCAGCGACCCGCACCACGCCGCGCGCCGGATCGACCTCGATCCTGGGCCCACCGCACCGGGCCGCCAGGGCCTCTTCGGCCCCGGCCACCATCTCGGAGAACGATCCCCGAAGCACCTCCCCCGGCACGAACTCCCCCAATCGCACGAAGGGAATGTCCACGAGGTCGATGCGGGCCTCGTCGGTGCTCACCCGTTTGTCGGCGCGGGTGCGAAGCTCCACGGGGCGGGGCGGCGGGTAGTAGAACTCGGGGTGGGCCTCGAAGTCCTCCGACACCAGCACGTGGGTGAGGCGATCGCCGGGCCGGCCGAAGAGCGACAGGGCATAGCCCAGGTAGTAGGTCATGGTCTTTCGCCCCCCGGCCAGGCTCGCGTGGATCCGCACCGACGGGTCCGCGGCCAGATCGCGCACGAACCCGGCCAACTGGTCGGCCACGGCGGCGTTTTCCTCGGCCGTTCGCAGGTCTTCCACCGGACGGCCGTCGGGGGCCACCAGAAGGTGCACGGTGTCCAGGTCGAACCGGATGTCCCGGTGGTCGAGGCCGTAATCGCTGCAAAACCGGTAGAACGCGCCGTGGTGGGGGTCGAGCAGGGTTTCGCGCACCCGCTGCCGCCCCGGCAGGGTGGTGAGCACGTGGATCTCCGACGGGAGGTCGCCCTCGCGCCACAGGGCGTATAGGGTCTCGGTCACCACCTGGGGGGTGAGCCCGGCCAGGGCCACGAGCACGGTCCGTCTGGGGGTCATGGGGCCTCCGTGAGCGTGCGGTACACCTCGGCGTCCACCTCGCGCAGCAGCTCCCCCCGGTCGGGAAGGGGCAGGAACGAGGCCTGGAAGGCCGTGCGCACGAGGGCGAGCGCGTCCCACCGGGTCAGCCCCCCCGGCGTCATGGCCGCGGCGGCCCAGAGCTCCTCCGACCAGGTGGTGCGCGAAAGCCCGGGGTTGTCGGTGCACACGCACACCCGAACCCCGCGGGCCAGGTACTCGCCCAGGGGGTACACGGGCCCCCGGGGCCGCCGCGGGCCCGCGAACCCCACGATCTGGTCGTTGCTCGAGGGGCACATCTCCACGGCCGTGCCCCGGTCGCGGAAGTGGGCCAGGAGGTCGGGGTGGTCGAGCAGCTTGAGCCCGTGGCCGATGCGGTCGGCGTTCAGGTGGTACACGGCCTCCCACACCCGCTCCACCGGCTCGGTTTCGCCGGCGTGGATCGTGATCTTGCGGCACCGGCGAAACAGGGGGAGGCACTGCTCCCGCAGCTCGGCCGGCGACCGGGTGGATTCCTCGCCCGCCACGTCGAACCCGATCACCCGGGGCGATTCGGCCCCCTCGTCGTTCGCGGCCAGGCGCACGTGCTCGGCGAACCGCTCGGGCTCCTTGTGCCGCGTGCCGATGACCAGAAGCTCCACCCGGGGGGCCGAGGGCACCCGGCCGCACGCGGCTCGAAACCCCCGGCGGATCGCCTCGAGCGCCCCGGCCGGATCGAGCCCCCCGCGGGTCAGGTTGCCCGGGGAGCACCGCACCTCGAGGTACCGAACCCGGTCGGCGGCGGCCCGCTCCACCAGGAGCTCGCAGGCCGCCGCGATGGCCCGGGGCCCCTGGAGCAGGCTGCTGCCCTGCAGGTCGCCCGCCGCGAAGTACTCGCGTAACCGCTCCTGCGGCCCGCCAGCGCCGGTGCCCCAGGGGTCGGTGAGCGTGTCCAGCCACGCCGGCAGATCGGCCAGGCCGAGGACGATCGCCGCCGTCACGGCGTGCACCGGAAGGCCCGAGGCCTCCCGGGCCTCGGCGATGCGCCGCCGCGCCTCCTCCACCCGCTCCGGGCGGGGCGCGGTGCGGGCAAACCAGGCCATGAGGCCGCCGACCGCGGCCCGCGCCTCGGCGAACGCCTCCCCGGCGTCGGCCGCGGCCGCCCGGGCGAGCCGGGCGAGGTCGCCGGGCCCGGCCGCCCCGCCCAGGTGGCAATGGAGGTCGGCCTTCGGGAGCCGCCGCAGCCAGGCCACCTCCTCGTCCCTCCGGGCCGGGTCGAGCCCCAGCCGGTCGCGGCGCAGGGCGTCGATCCGGGAGGCGGGCAGCCGGTAGAGGCTCCGGAAGTTCTCGCGGGCGTCCTGGCCCAGCAGGTGAAGAAAGTAGTTCCCGGCGACCCGTTGGGCCTCGCGCCGCCGCCGCTCCACCTCCCGGTAGAGGGACCCGTCGAGCCCCTCCACCGCCCACACCCCGGCCTCGGTCTCCCGGGCCCGCACGGGATACGCCTCGGACCGGATCGGGGTCATGCCGTCGAGCGCCCAGTCGAGCCCCTCGAAGGCCTCCTCGGCCCCGAGGTCCACCGGCACGAGCCCCGCCGCCGTGCGGGCATCGAACCCCGACCGGGCGAGGTCCTCCGGGGTGAGCCCCCTCGTGAGGGTGTCGGCCTCGGCCGTGGAGGCCACGTGGAACACCCGCGCCGCGCCGAACACGCCCGCGGCCTTCTGCAACAGGCTCGACATGGTCTTCCGGCCCCCGGCCAGGCTGTAGAGGACCGGCCCGCCCCGCTCGCGGGCGGCGAGCGCCAAGCGGTACGTGAGCTCGGCCAGGGGGTCGTCCTCGGGCGGGCCCGCCACCACGTCGTCCACCCCGGCCGGGGCGAACACCCGAAGCCTCGGCGCCCCGGGGCCGAGGAGGTTCCAGTAGCGCCGCAGCGCCGCCACCCCCTGGAGCGCCCTCTGGCCCAGGGTGGTCACCGCCCACACCTCCTCGGCCGGCCCGACGCTCGGCCGGGACCGCCCGGCCCACCACGCGGCCGGATACACCGGCACCCGCTCGGGGTCCAGATACCCCAGCAACTCCGGAACCACGAGCCACGTGCCGCCCAAGGTACACAGCAACACCGGCCTACGCTCTCGCTCGTGCATGAGCCCTCCCGTGGATGTTCGCCCTGCGCCCGAGCCCCCGGGGCGCGCCGCACGCGGAACCCGGCGGGGTAGCCTGGGCCTCCCGTCGTCCGTCTCACCCCGGGCGCCGCACTCTGGCGACCCGAAGCAAAGGCGGTTGTGCCCGCGCCGAAATCAGCAGCGGCCGCCCTTCGCGCCTCGCCCCTTGTGGATCGGGGGGTTCAGCTCGAACAGGTTGCCGCCCGCGTGCAGGTACCGATCGCCCCACAGGAGGTCGAGGTAGATGGGATGAAACGGCCTTCCGCAACGGTCGCTCAACTCGCGGCACTTCGCGTCCACCTCGGCCTGGAGCGCTATGTACGCCGTCTCGGACCGGATGTGGCCGTAGGACGACCGCCGGGAAAGGCGGTACCGGGTCAGCGTGGCCGGATCGAACAGGTGCAAAAGCGGTTGGCCGGGAATCTCAATCGGCCCCAGCATCACGCTGTCGAGGGGCAGGAACAACAGGGGCACCAGGCGCCGCCGAAGCTCGGGCGACACCTCCCGCGCCATGGCAACCAGGTGCTCCACGTAGAGGTCCACCGGCTTTCGCACGCTGTTGAACGAGGTCCG
>CAZUYO010000201.1:0-1255 GCA_964624725.1 uncultured Thermodesulfobacteriota bacterium | reverse complement strand
CCCTCGATGATCTCCTCCCACGAGTACAGCACCGCCGGCTCGCAGAACACACGCTCGGCCTTCTCCGCCAGTTCCGCCCAAAACGTTCTCGACTCCATGGCGCCCTCCCTTCTTGTGCTGCGCTGGGTTCCGCCCACCCGGTGGCAGGGTGTGCCAGCCCCGGCTGGGCCCTGATCCGGTTGTGCAGCGCCATCGTCCCGCACGGGCCAGCGAGGGCGCCACGCCGGCAACGTTGCGGCAGGCTGCCGCGGGGTCGCCATGAGGCGAAGAGGGGAGGGATCGCCTGTCGGGAGCAAGGGCGCAGGAGCCCTCCTTGCAACGCAGCGCCCCCCGCGAGTTCCAAGCGGCCGTCGTCCAGCGGCTTTCAGAGGCAGTACGGGGGCGAGTGTCGGAAATCGAGAATGCACATTGCGAGTAGCACCGTCCCCCCCGAGGCCACGCCGGACCGGTGACGCGGGCAACGGCTTCGCGTTTGGAGTTCTGCGGCCAGCGCCCCTTAGCGATATTCCCACAGAAGCCGCACGCACGTATCCTCGACGTCGCACAACTCCCTGATCTTCTCCGCAGCTTCCGCGATTTCGGGAGATTCGGCGTTCTCCAGAATCTCCAGCAGGAGGCCTGCCGCGTCGTCGAACCGGCCGAGCTCCCGAAAGATCTCGGCCTTCAAGAGAATCCCTTCGACGTCCTCGGGACTGCCCAACCTCAGGAGCGCCTCGAGGTTCTTCCGCCAGGCGTCGGATCGCTCCGGGCGGTAGGGGACTTGGGGGGAAATCTGGCGGTCTTCTTCCGGCCACTCGTCCCGAAACGGGTCGTTGCTCCTCCACCAGGCCAACGTGCGCAGGGTTCGTTCCTCCTCTGGGTTTCGCGCGAGACCTTCTGCGAGCGCCTGGTAGAACTCTTCCTCCGCGGGTTCCGCCACCATGGGCATCCGCCGGGCCGCATCGGCGTCCCTTTCCATCTCCCTCCGGTCCACGTGGCCCACGGTGGCCGCTTCGGCGAGCCAGTAGCACTTGCCGCAGTGAGAGCACTTCACGACCGGGGGAGGTTCGTAGCACATCGGAGCGAAGCGCTTCCCGTCGGTCCATACCAGCATGCCCACCGTGTTCCCCGACAAAAGCGTCGGATGCCTGGCCAATCCCTCGCACCGTGGGCACGCGACGACACGGTCTGGCCCCACAATCATGGCGCACCTCCACCCGACCGCCGAGACGTCCGAACACGTTCACGCGCCGCGTCGGGCGCGCACGGGACACGA
>CAZUYO010000200.1:0-5406 GCA_964624725.1 uncultured Thermodesulfobacteriota bacterium | reverse complement strand
GGGAGCGGCTGCCGGATCGGGGCCCAGATTGCAGAGGTCAGATGTCAGAGAACTCCTGCCTTCTGTCGTCTGGCCACGGACCCCTGGCACGGGAACCGGAGCCGACCCCCCAAAGGGTTTCCACCGCCCAGCCGCCTCGCCGCCTAGCCGCCCAGCCCCAAGAATACGGCACGCCCGCGGCGCCGTCCAACCCGGTCAGCCCAGGGGCAGGGCCGTCCGTTTGAGCACGGTCCGCAGCGCAAACGACGAGAGCACCCGGGCCACGCCGGGAAGCCGGGTCAGGCGGTCGTGCACCCGCTCGTAGTCGGCCAACCCTCCCACCGCGACGCGCACGAGGTAGTCCACGTCGCCGCTCATGAGGTAGCACTCCATCACCTCGGGCACCTCCCGGATGGCCCGTTCGAACCGCTCGAGGGCGTCCCGCTGTTGGCCGTGGAGCGAGACCCGCACGAACACGGTGCCCGCCTTCCCCACGGCCTCGGGCCGCAGGATCGCCACGTACCGGTCGATGACGCCCGTCTCCTCGAGCCGCCGCACCCGCCGCAGGCACGCCGACTCCGAGAGCCCCACCCGCCTGGCGAGTTGGGCGTTGGTGATGCGGCCGTCCGACTGGAGCTCCCGCAGGATCGCCCGATCCAGGGGGTCCAGGTCCAGTGGAGCGGATCGTTGCATATAAACTCCTTTCCGTCGCAGATCCTTCGGAAGAATGGGGGAAGCGGGCACCACTTCGCAAGCACTTTGCGCAGAAAAACCCGTATCCTGGCTTCACGCCGCTTCGGTCTGCGGTCCTGCGGTCACCGGACCCTTTGGGCCGGGCCGGGGCGGTCCACCGTGGGGCCGAAACCGGAACGTCACTGCTGCGACGAGGCCGGGCTGCGGCCCGCCGGAGGTCCCTTCGAAACGTTCCCCCCCCAGCCCAGGAGGCCGTCATGAAGATCGGGGTACCCAAGGAGATCAAGAACCGGGAGTTCCGCGTGGGGCTCACCCCCGCCGCCGTGCGGGAGCTCGCGGCCCGCGGACACGAGGTGTCGGTGGAAACCGGCGCCGGGGCGGCCATCGGGTTCCCGGACGAGGCCTACGAGGCCGCCGGCGCCCGGATCCTCGCCGCGCCGGGGGAGGTGTTCGCCCGGGCCGACCTGGTCGTCAAGGTCAAGGAACCCCAACCCGGGGAGGTGGCGCTCCTGCGGGAGGGCCAGATCCTGTTCACCTATCTCCACCTGGCCCCCGATCCCGCGCAGACCCGGGGGCTTCTCGCGTCGGGCTGCACGGCCGTGGCGTACGAAACCGTGACCGACCCGGCCGGCCGGCTGCCGCTCCTGGCCCCCATGTCGGAGGTGGCCGGCCGGCTCTCGGTCCAGGCGGGCGCGCGCTCCCTCGAGATGGCCCAGGGCGGCCGGGGGGTACTCCTCGGCGGCGTCCCGGGGGTGGAGCCCGCCCGGGTGGTGGTGATCGGCGGGGGTGTGGTGGGCACCAACGCGGCCCGGGTGGCCGCCGGCATGGGGGCCGACGTCACGGTGCTCGACCGGTCGGTGGAGCGGCTGCACCAACTGGACGACCTCTTTGCCGGCCGGGTGCGCACGCTCTACTCCACGGCCGAGGCCATCGAGCGGCTCGTCACGGCGGCCGACCTCGTGATCGGGGCGGTGCTCGTGCCGGGGGCGGCCGCCCCCAAGCTCGTCTCCCGGGACCTCGTGGCCGCGATGCCCCGGGGCTCGGTGCTCGTGGACGTGGCCATCGACCAGGGCGGCTGCTTCGCCACGTCCCGGCCCACCACCCACGACGACCCGACCTACGTGGTGGACGGGGTGGTCCACTACTGCGTGGCCAACATGCCCGGCGCCGTGGCCCGCACCTCCACCCTGGCCCTGGTCCAGTCCACCCTGCCCTATGTGCTCGCCCTCGCCGACAACGGCCTGGGCGCCCTGCGGGGGGACCCCGGGTTCCGCAACGGGCTCAACGTGCACCGGGGCCGGGTGACCCACCCGGCCGTGGCCGAGGCCCACGGGCTGGAGTACGTGCCCCCGGAGGTCGCGCTCGCCTCCTGACGGAACGCCCCGCCCTACCCCTCGGCCTTGAACAGGTTCGGGTCCAGGTGGTGGCGCCGGAGGAGCCGGTAGAACTCGGTGCGGTTTCGGCCGGCCATGCGGGCGGCGCGGGTCACGTTGCCCTCGGCCATCTGGAGCACCCGCACCAGGTACTCGAGTTCGAACCGCCGGCGGGCCTCGGCCAGGGTGGGCACGGCCTCCCCCGGCTCCCGCAGGGCCTCGCGCACGAGGTCGGCCGGGATCAGGGACGCCGTGCACAGGGTGAACGCGTGCTCCACCACGTTCGCCAACTGGCGCACGTTCCCGGGCCACGGGGCGTTCAGCAGGAGCTCCATGGCCTCGGGGGCGAACCCGGCCACCCGACGGCCGGAGCGCTCGGCCAGGCGCCGGAGGAAATGCTCGGCCAGGAGCGGGATGTCCTCCCGGCGCTCGGCGAGCGGCGGGATCTCCAGCCTGACCACGTGGATCCGGTAGTAGAGGTCCTCGCGGAACCGGCCTTCGCGCACCTCCCGCTCCAGGTCCCGGTGGGTCGCGGCGATCACCCGCACGTCCACCGGGAACACCCGGGTGGCCCCCACGGGCCGGACCTCCCGGTCCTGGAGCACCCGCAGGAGCTTCACCTGGAGGTTCAGGGGCATGTCGCCGATCTCATCGAGGAGCAGGGTGCCGCCCTGGGCCGACCGCAAGAGCCCCGGCCGCTCCTCCGTGGCCCCCGTGAACGCCCCCCGGGCGTGGCCGAAGAGCTCCGACTCGAGGAGCGGCTCCGGGATCGCCCCGCAGTTCAGGGCCACGAAGGGGCCCGCCGCCCGGGGGCTCGCCCGGTGGATGGCCCGGGCGAGGAGCTCCTTTCCCGTGCCGCTCTCCCCGCAGATGAGCACCGCCGCCTCCCCCTGGGCCGCGAGCTTCGCCCGGCGCAGCACCTCCTCCATGGCGGGGCTCCGGGTCACGATCTCCTCCCGCCACGACTCCCCCGCCCCGGCGTTGGGGCCGCTCCCCAGGGCCAGGGCCCGCCGGACCTCGGCCACGAGTTCCCGGCCGTCGAAGGGCTTGGTCATGAACCCGAACACGCCCCGGCGGGTGGCCTCCACCGCCTCGGGGATCGAGCCGTGGGCCGTGAGGATGATCACCGGCAGCGACGGGTGACGCTCCCGGATCGCGTCGTAGAGCGCCATGCCGTCCATCCCGTCCATGCGCAGGTCGGTGATCACGAGGTCCGGCACGTCGGCCGCCAGGGCGGCCAGGGCCTCCTCTCCGCTCGAGGCCGTGGTGACCCGGAACCCGGCGGCCTTGAGCCGCAGGGCCAGGAGCTTCAGGAGATCCCGGTCGTCGTCCACGACCAACAGGTGGCGGGCTGGTTCGGTCACGGTTACTCGGTCCTCCGGTGTTCCAGGATCCGTTCGATCGTCTTGAGTTCCTCGATCTGCCGCTCGAGGGCCCGGTTCTCCTCCTCACGCCGCCGGAGCCGTTGCTCCAGGTCGCGCACCCGGGCTTGTGCCCGTTGGGAGGCCTCCTCGGCCTTCGCGAGCCGTCGCCGGCACGCCTCGTCGGCCGCCTTCGGCTCGGCCTGGGCCGGGGCCGGCGGGGGAACGCGGCGGGCGGCGGCGAGCAGGATCTGCTCGAGGGGGTCCGACACCCCACCGTCCTCCCCCGGGGGAAACAGGCGATCCAGGTCGGCCCGCCGGCCCCGGGCCGGCGGGAGGCGCACGGCCAGAGCGAGAACCCGCACCCGGGCCTCCGGATTCCCCAGGGCCGCCTCGGCCACCTCCCGCCCCCACCGGGCCTCGGCCTCGGGGAGGGGCAGGGCGAGGGCCTCCCGGAGCGGCCGCAAGGGGTCCGGACAGGCGGGCGGGGCCGGCGCCTCGGCCGTGACCCGCACCTGCCGGTCCCGGACCTCCCGGGCGGGAAGGACCCCGCAGCCCTGGAGGACCCCCAGCCCGGCCAACACCACCCCCCACCCCCAGTGGCGCGCCGCCGCGCCCGGTCGCCCCTTCACCTGACCTCCTCCTCGTCGTCCCCCGGCGGATGGCTCTGCCGCACCGGGAGGGTCACCCGAAACCCCGCCCCCCCGAGGGGCGAGGGGCAAAACTCCACCGCACCGCGGTGGGCCTCGACGTACTCCTTCACGATCGCCAGCCCCAGCCCGCTGCCCTTCACGGGCCCCGCCCCCCGCGCCCGGCCCTGGTAAAACGCCTCGAACACCCGCGGCCGCTCCTCGGGCCGGATCCCGGGCCCCGAGTCATGGACCTCCAACACGGCCCGGTCCCCTCGGGCCTCGAGCCGGAGCAGGATCCGCCCCCCGTCGGGGGTGAACTTCACGGCGTTGGACACCAGGTTCTCCACCACGGAACGCAGCCGGCGGCGGACCCCCTCCACGACGACGGGGGCCACCCGGGAATCCAGCCGGAGCCCCCTCGCCCGGCAGGCCGGCTGCAGGTCCTCGACCACCTGGCCGACGACCTCGGACAGGTCCACGGTTTCCCGGGGTTCGCTCCGGTCCCGGGCCTCGCCCAGGCTGAAGGCGAGGAGGTTCTCGATCTGGCGCTGCAGGTGGATCCCGCTCTCCCGCACGATCCGGACCACCTCCTCCTGCTCCGGATCCAGCTCGCCGGCCACCCCGCCCAGCAGGAGCTCCGCGCCCTCCCGGATCGCGGTGAGAGGGGTCTTGAGGTCGTGGGACAGGTGGGCGAGGAACCGGGTCTTCTCCGATTCCAGCTCCAGGAGCCTGCGGCGCATCCAGTCGAGCCGCTCGCCGAGGCTCGCCAGGTCCGCCGGCCCGTGGATCTCCACCGGTGTGTCGAACGCGCCCTCCCCGAGGCGTTCCACCGCGGCCTCCAGGGAGCGGACCGGCCGGGACAGGAGGACCGCGAACAGCGCCGCCAACCCGAGGGTGAGCGGGATCGCCCCCATCGCCAGCCCGAACAGCCGGCGCCGCAGGCCCTCGGCGTTGCGCCGGGTCGTCTCGGCCCGCTGCTCCACCCGCTCCTGGACCCGGTTCGTCACGGCCCGGGCCGCCGCGTGGGCCTCGCCGAACCGGGCCAGCGCGCCCCCCACCTCCCCCGGGGGGGCCGGGCCCGCCACGAGCCGCGCGTACACCCCGGCCTCGATCTCCCGGATGCGGGCCAGTTCCCGGCGAACGTCCTCGGCCGGGGCGGCCCCCTCGAGCCACGCCAGGACCTCCAGGAACTCGCCCCGCCGGGCCTCGTAGTCGGCCAGGATCTCCGCGTCCCCCAGCACCACCAACTGCCGGGCCTTGCGCTCGAGGGCGAGGAGCTTGTCCTCCAGCCTCCGGCTCCACGCCCCCTGGAGGGCGGTTTCCTCCAGCCCCTCGGCCGCCTCCCGGGCGAGGTGCGCGGCCCACCAC
>CAZUYO010000199.1:0-5438 GCA_964624725.1 uncultured Thermodesulfobacteriota bacterium | reverse complement strand
GGATCCCCCGTAAGATCCGGGCCAAGGTGTCGTTACGGAGGCGACGTCCGAATCCGTGGAATAACCAGGAGGGCGGGAATGGTGGACCGCGTCGGTCGGTTCGAGATCCACGAGAAGCTCGGCGAGGGTGGGTTCGGCCGGGTCTGGAAGGCCCTGGACCCGGACCTCCAGGTCTGGCGGGCGCTCAAGGAACCCTGGGACCAGAGCCCCGAGTTCGAGGCCGAACTGAGGGAGGCGAGGCTCCAGGCCCAGCTCGACCACGACGGCATCGTGCGGATGGTGGGCACCGAGCGGGCCGAGGGCCGGTTTTTCCTGGTGCTGGAGTACGTGGACGGGGTGACCCTGCGGGAGCACCTGAGCCGCCGGAGCCCCTTGCCCCTCGAGGAGGCCGACCGGATCCTTCGCTCGATCCTCGAGGCCCTGGCCTACGCCCACGGGAAGGGCGTGGTGCACCTCGACCTCAAACCCGAGAACATCTTTGTGCTGCCCGACGGCCGGGTGAAGATCGGGGATTTCGGCCTCGCGCGGATGGCCGAGAAGACCCTGGTCACCATGAGTTCGGTAAAGGGCACCCTCCACTACATGGCCCCCGAGCAGCTCGACGGCCACGCCGGGCCGGCCGCCGACCTTTGGGCCGTGGGGGCCATCGCCTACGAACTCTACACCGGGGACACCGCGATCGAGGGCCGCACCCAGGGCGAACTCGTGCGGCGCATCGCCCAGGGCGAGGTGCGGGACCTCGGCCGGGTGCCCGAGGCCCGCCGGGGCTTCGTGGGAGCGCTCCTTCGGCCCGACCCGGCCGAGCGCTGCGCCTCGGCGGCCGAGGCGTTGGGTCTTCTGGGCGCGGTCTCGGGGAGCGTGGAACGCCCCGTGCCGGCGACCCGCCCCGCGCCCGAGGCGGGTCCGCCGGAGCCGGAGGCGCCGCGCCGCCGGCGGGGCTGGGGCCTCGCCTTCGCGCTCGGCCTCGTGCTCCTCGCCGCCGGGTTCGGGTACGCGGCGTGGACCGGGCTCGTGGAGGTGCCCTGGGTCGTCGAGGCCCGGGTGTGGCTCGAGGGGGAGCCCGAGGGGGAGCGGCCCCCCGCGGAGTTCTACCGCCTGGCGCCCGGGGAACGGGTGGCGAAGGCGTGGGAGTACCTGGACGAGCGGCGCTACGGCACGGCGTACCGCGCCGCTTCCGAGGTCCTGGCCAGGGCGGACGGTGAGGCCCGGGCCGAGGCCCGGTTCCTGCGGGCGAGCGTGGCCGCGCGGTTTCTCGACAAGCCCTGGCACGCCGTGGCCGACCTGGAGGCGCTCCTGGGCCTGCCGGGGGGCGCGGGGGAGTTCGAGGTGCCCGCGACCCTGGAACTCGCCGAGGCCTACCTGGTGCTGGGGCGGCCCAAGCAGGCCATCGTCGCCCTCGACCGGTTGATCCGGGAGCACCCGGAGCACCCGCGCCTGGCCGAGGCCCTGGCCGTGGCCGACCGGGCCGAGGCGGTCCTGGAGGAACGGGGGCCCCTGGGGCTCGGGGAGGGCCGGGAACTCGTGGCCTCGCTCCTGCCCAACAACTGGACGAGCCTCGTGCTCACCTGCATGAGCTTTCTCGCGTTCCTGATGCCGAACGCGTTCTGGATCGCCATGGGGTTCCACTCGGAGCAGGACGGAGAGCCGGAAAAGTCGATCCACGGCCTCGTGAAGCCGTTTCGGCGGATCTGGCAGTCCAAGGTGCACCGGGCTCTCTTCCTCGGGTTCCTGGTCTTCCAGGTGGTGCAGTTCTACCTGAACCAGAAGTCCGCGGCCTCGACCGAGCAGGAACTCCATCAGGCCATCCAGCTCATCCGGACGCAGCTCGGGGGGTAGCCCGTGACGCGGGCGGCGAGGGGGCTTCTGGGCCCGGCGGCGGTCGTGCTCGCGCTCCTCGGGGTGGGGGGCGCGGTGCGAAGCGGCGCGCTGCCGCTGCCCGGGATCGAGCGGCTCGAGGCGGCGCTGGAGCCTGACCTCCCCGCCCGGCGTCCCGGCCCCGAGTTCTATCGCCTGCCCCCGACCGAGCGGCTCCGGGCCGCGTGGGAGTACGCCGACGCCGGGGACGTGGAGCGGGCCGCCGGGGCCTGCACCGCGCTCCTCTCGGACCGGATGCCGCCCGAGATCGAGGCCGAGGCGCTCTTTTTGCGGGCGAGCCTCGCGGCCCGCTACCTGGACCGGCCCTGGCACGCCGCGGCCGATCTGCGCCGGTATCTGGGGCTTCCCGGGGGCGGGCGGCGCGACACGGCCCGGCTCCTTCTGGCCGAGATCTACCTCGCCCTCGACCGGCCCCGGCCCGCCGCCCGGCTCCTCTCCGAACTGTCGGGTCGGGGAGCGGCGGCCCTGGCCGATTTGGCGGGCGGGGCGACGCGGCCCGAGGCGCCGGGGGGATGGCGGTTCCTCCCCAACAACCTCGTGAGCCTGGGGCTGTGGCTCGTGGGGGTGGGCGCCATGGCCGTGCCCTCGTTTCTCAAGTTCGCCATGAGGGAGGCGAAGAAGGAGGGCATCGAGGACGACCCGGCCCGGGCGCTCCGGCTCGCCGCCGCGAAGCTCTGGAGGTCCCGGGTGCGGCGGACGATCCTCCTCGTCTTCCTCGCGGCGCTGACCCTGCAGTGGGGTCTGAACCAGTACCGGCACGAGAAATCCCGGCGTGTGGCCCAGGAACTCCGGCGGGCCCTCGCGGCCGACCCCGCGCCGGGCGGGATGTAAGAACCCGGTCCCGTCCACGTTACGGGGACGAAGGGTCCCCCATTTCAACCGAAGGAGGAAGTCATGAACCGGAACCTGTTTCGCCTGATCGTCCTAGGCGCGGCCGCGGCGGCCCTGTCGGCCTGCGCGGCGAGCCAGCCCAAGACCGACCTCAAGGCCTCGGCCGGGGTCGCCTCGCCCCAGGCCATGGGCGAGCAGATGGTCTGGTCGTCCTCGAAGGAGCGGCCGGCCTGGACCATGTCGGAGCCCGACAGCGAGGGCGGGTACATGTACTTCGTGGGGGTGTCGGGCGACCTGGCCACCGAGCAACTGGCCCGCAACGACGCCCTGCGTGACGCGACGCAGAAGGTCGTGAGCTACCTGGGCACCATGGCGAAGGACAAGTTCGAGCGGGCCCGCACGAGCTTCGGCCTCGCCTCGAGCACGGTGGACCCGACCGAGGCGAGCCGCCAGTTCGAAAAGCAGCTCGCCGCCAACGTGGCGAAGAACCTGAAGGCCAAAGAGTGGTACGAGGAGCGCTGGCAGCGAAAGGACGGCACCTCCTGGAAGGCGTTCGTGCTGGCCCGCATGCCCACCCAGGTCGTGAACGAGGCCGCCAAGCGCACCGCCGAGGAGAACCTCCAGAAGGCCCAGGAGGAGGCGAAACGGGCGGCCACCGAGCAGGCCAAGAAGCAGGCCGAGGACGCGGCCGCGTTTTGGAAGCAGATGAAGGAACAGGGCCTCGTGGAGTAGCGACGACCCGCGCGGGGGCGCCGGCGGGCGCCCCCGCCCCAGCGGAGGTGGGCCGATGAGACGGCGCATGCGAACCCTTGCCACGGCTGCCCTGATTTTGGGCGCCGGAACCCTGGCCCTCGGGGCGGCCGATCCCTTCGCCGACGCCGAAAAGGCCATCGACGAGGCCTTCGGCGAGGCCGAGGGCCAGATGGACGCCGCCATGGCCGCGGTGGACGCCCAGTGGAACGCCTTCGTGGCGGCCGAGGAGGCCCGGTGGGAGGCCCTGCGGGCCGAGGTGGAGGCCAAGTGGGACCACTTCGTGGGGTCCACGGAGACGGTGTGGGTGGACTACAGCCCCGACCGGGAGGCCCGGTCCCAGGTGGACTACGAGAACGGCCAGGTCGTGGTGGAGGTCCTGGTCCCGGCCGACAGCGTGAAGGTGCCGCCCAAGGACGAGCCCGTCCCGGTGGAGCTCCCGCCCGAGGCCGTGGAGAAGGTCAAGGAACGGGTGGCCGCCGTGGCCGCCCCCGACCCGGCCACGGGCGAAAGCCCGGTGGCGGGCCAGGTGGAGACGCCCTCGGGCAAGCCCCTGACCCCGGAGACGGCCGCCGAGGTCGTGGAGGCCCAGGCCCCCCAGGCCGTGGTGGAGCCCCAGGTGATCCAGGGCGACGACGGGAAGGAGCGGCGCAAGGCCCGGATCGTGATCCCCATGGTCCCGAAGCACCTCTACGTGCGGGCGGCCAAGTACAAGGACGAGGTCACGGCCGAGGCCGAGCGCTACGGCCTGGAGCCCCAGCTCGTGTTCGCGGTGATCCAGACCGAGAGCTACTTCAACCCCAAGGCCCGGTCCCCCGCCCACGCCTACGGGCTCATGCAGCTCATCCCCCGGTACGCGGCCCTGGAAGCCTACGAGTTTCTGTACGGCGAGAAGAAGCTCGTGGATCCCGACTACCTCTACGTGCCCGAGAACAACATCCGCCTGGGAACGGCGTACCTGCACCTCTTGCACACCCGCTATTACGGCAAGGTGAACGACCCCACGAAGCGCGAGATCCTCGCGGTGGCGTCCTACAACTGGGGCCCGGGCATCGTGAAGCGCAAGGTGCTCCTGCCCCTTTCCATCGAAACGGTCACCGTGGACGACCTGCGGGCCCAGATCGACCGGGTGGCCCCCAAGGAGACCCGGGACTACGTGGAGCGGGTGACCACCCGCAAACCCATCTACGACGGGCTGGTGGGGCTATGAGGCGGCGCCGGTGGACCGGAATCGCGGCGGCCCTCGCGCTGGTGGCGGGCTGCGCCGGGGCCCCGGTGCGGCCCGAGGGCCCGACGGGGGAGAACGCCGTGTCGCCGCGGCGGGCCGTGGAGACCCGGGTGGTCGAGGAGATCCCGGGGCCCCGGCCGGAATGGGCCGACCGGATCCCCGAGGGCGGGCCGGGGGAACTCGTGTTCGTGGCCCAGTCGGGGTTCCACGCCCAGGAGCGGGACGCCCGGGACGAGGCCCTGCGGAACGCGGTGACCCAGTTCGCCCGCTACTGCGGTGTCGAGGTGGAGCAACTCGACGAGTACCTGGCGGTGTCCTTCGGCAAGGCGAGCGAGGTCCAGGACCCCACCGAGAGCCGGCGATCGCGCTCCCGCCAGGTGGTCGACGCCTTCGTGAGCCGGGTGAAGGGCCGGGAGTGGTACGCCCGCCGGATCGAGCGGGTGCAAGACGGCGTGGTCCTCGAGCGGGGCTGGGAGGCCTGGGTGCTCGTGACCGTGCCCGAGGACGAGGTGAAGGCCGTACAGGCCTACCAGGAGAAGGCGAGGGCGCAGGCGCGGGCCGCCCGGCTCGCCCCGGTCCTCGACGCCTACGGCCGCGCGGCCGGGCTGGTGAAAGAGGCCCGGGCCGCCCGGGAGGCCGGAAAACCCCTGGAAGCCCTGGCCGCCCTGGCGGCGGCCCGCGACGCCCTGGCGGCGGCCCGCTCGGCCGGGGCCTTTGCCGAGGCCCAGGAGGAGCTTCGGTCCCGGGGGTACCC
>CAZUYO010000198.1:0-5500 GCA_964624725.1 uncultured Thermodesulfobacteriota bacterium | reverse complement strand
CACGAACACGCGGTCCACGTCCGGTCCTGTCCTTTCCCTTCGAGGGTCCCCGGCCATCGGGCCGTACCTTTTCGGCCAGCGGCTGGGCGGCTTGGCGGCTAGGCGGCGAAACCCAGCCTTCCAGCCTCCCAGCCTCCTAGCCTCCTAGCTTCCTAGCTTCCCCGCTTCCCAGCTTCCCCGCCTCCGTAGATGTCCCG
Organism: uncultured Thermodesulfobacteriota bacterium; assembly: GCA_964624725.1. Classification (GTDB taxonomy): domain Bacteria; phylum Desulfobacterota; class Deferrisomatia; order Deferrisomatales; family Deferrisomataceae; genus Deferrisoma. Next base: position 5,303 of record CAZUYO010000198.1, on the reverse strand, counting down.
GATCAGGTCGGCGTACTTTTCGTAGATCGTCTTGCGGCGCACCTTCATGGTGGCCGTCACCTCGTCGTCGTCGTGGTCGAGTTCCTTCTCGAGGAGCCGGAACGCGCGCACCTGCTTGACCCGCGCGAGCCCCTCGTTCGCCTTCTCCACCTCGGCCGCGATGAGGTCGCGCACCTCGGGCCGGCGGGCGAGGCTCTTGAAGTTGGTATAGGGCACCTTGTGCTCGGTGGCCCACTTGCCCACGGTGTCGTAGTCGATCTGGATCAGGGCCGCGACGAACCGCTCGCCCTCGCCCAGCACGATGGCCTCCTTGATGTAGGGGCTCACCTTGAGGGCGTTCTCGATCTCGCTCGGGGCGATGTTCTTCCCCCCGGCCGTGATCAGGATCGCCTTCTTCCGGTCGACGATCCGGAGGTGGCCGGCCTCGTCCAGTTCGGCGATGTCGCCGGTGTGGAGCCAGCCGTCCTCGTCCACCGTCTGGCGGGTCGCCTCGGGGTCCCGGAAGTACCCGGCGAAGATCTGCTCCCCGCGTTTGAGGAGTTCGCCGTCGGGGGCGATCCGGAACTCCAGGCCCGGCACGGCCTTCCCCACGGTGCCGAGCCGGATGTCGTCGCCCATGTGGATGAACGAGAGCCCGGAGGACTCCGTCATGCCGTAGCCCTCCTTCACCCGGATGCCGATGGCGTGGAAGAACCGCAACACCTCGGGCGAGATGGCCGACGCGGCCGAAAAGCAAAACCTGGCCTTCCGAAGCCCCACGTAGTTCTGGAGCGCCCGGAAAAAGAGGCCGTAGGAGGCCCACCATACCAGGTGGTCCAGGGGATTCCACGGCCGGCGGGCGAGCCGCTTGTCGGCGAGCCGGTAGCCCTGCCGCAGGCAGGCCTCGAACAGCCGCTGCCGCCACCGGGGGGCGTCGCGCAAACCGATCACGATGGACGACTGGAGCTTCTCCCAGATGCGGGGCACCCCCAGGAACACCGTGGGGGCGATCTCCCGCAGGTCCGATTGGATCGTGCGGATCGACTCGGCGAAGTTCACCGTGACCCCGAGATACAGGCTCAGGAACACGCTGAAGATCTGCTCGGCCACGTGGCACAGGGGCAGGTAGCTCACCACCGCGTCGTCGGGCCGGATGCCGCAGGCCTCCACCATGGCCCGGGTCATGGCCAGGATGTTCCGGTGGGTGATCATGGCCCCCTTGGGGTGGCCCGTGGTGCCCGAGGTGTAGATGATGATGGCCACGTCCTCGGGCCCGACCCGGCCGCACAGCGCCTCGAAGGCCCCGGGCTCCCGGGCGTCCTCCTCGGCCCCGAGGCGCTCGAGGTCCTCGAAGGTGAGGATGCGGGGGTCGGTGTAGTGGCGCAGGCCCTTGGGGTCGGCCACCACGATGTGGCGCACCCGGGGGAGTCGGTCCGACTCCTCCAGGATCTTGTCGGTCTGCTCCTGGTCCTCGCACACCACGATGGGGGCGAGGCTGTGGTCCACCACGTACTGGACCTCGGGCGCCGGGCTCGTGGGATACACCCCCACGGCCCGCCCGCCGGCCGCGATGGCCCCGAGTTCGGCGTAGAGCCACTCGCGCCGGTTCTCGCTCAGGATCGCCACGTTGTCGCCGGGCTCGAGCCCGAGCCGCCGAAACCCCAGGGCCGCCCGGCGCACGTGGCCCAGGTAGTCGGCCCAGGTGACCCGCTGCCAGATGCCGAAATCCTTCTCCCGCAGGGCCACCCGGTCCGGGTGCCGCCGGACCCGCTCGAGAAAGAGGCTCACCAGGGTGTCGCCGCTCACGAGAGCCACCGCTTTCTTCGCTTGTAGTGCTTGACGGCCCGGTAGTTCACGGCCCCGTGGCCGCCCCGCACCCCCAGGTAGAACTCCTGCACGTCCCGGTCCCGAAGGAGCACGTCCCGGGGCCCCTCGAGCACCACCCGGCCGCCCTCCATGATGTACCCGAACGAGGCGATCTCCAGGGCCATGGCCGCGTTCTGCTCCACCAGGAGCATGGTCACCCCCTCCTCCCGGTTGATCCGGACCAGGATCCCGAAGATCTCCTCCACGAGGAGCGGCGCGAGCCCCAGGCTCGGCTCGTCCAGAAGGAGCAGCCGGGGCCCGGCCACCAGGGCCCGGCCGATGGCGAGCATCTGCTGCTCCCCGCCCGACAGGTACCCGGCCGTCTGGCGGCGCCGCTCCCTGAGGCGCGGGAAGTAGGCGTACACGGCCTCGGGCTCGAGCCCCGCGCCGGGCCGGCCCTTGCGGGCGTACCGGGCCACGGCCAGGTTCTCCTCCACCGTGAGGTCCTCGAAGATCCGCCGTCCCTCGAGCACCTGCACCAGGCCCCGCCGGGCGATCTCGTGGGGGAGGCGCCCCCGGATCGACTGGCCCTCGTAGAGGATGTCGCCGTCGGTGACCTCGCCGTCCTCCAGGGGCAGGAGGCCGGAGATGGCCTTCAGGGTCGTGGACTTGCCCGCGCCGTTCGTGCCCAGGAGGGCCACGATCCCGCCCTCGGGCACCCGGAGCGACAGGCCCTTGAGCACCAGGACGGCGTGGTTGTACACGACCTCGACGTTGTTGAGTTCGAGCAGTGGAGCCATGGGGGACCGTTTCGGCGCGTGGACGTTGGGACGTCGGGCACGAAGGGGGCCGGGGCGAGCCCCGGCCCCCCGGTCAACGCCCGGCGTTACTTCAGCCGGATCCAGTCGGAGACCGGCACGAACCGCTTTTTCGCTGCGTCGGCCCGGTACACCCGGCCCACCGGCACCTTGTGGTTCACAAACGTGACCGGCGGCATGAGGCCCCCCACGTCCCAGTCCTTGATCGACTCCAGGGCCTTGACCAGGTTGTCGCCGTTCAGATCCCACCCGTTCCCCAGGCAGATCTCGGCGCATTTGGCGAACACCATGCCGGTGAACCAGCCCTGGAGGTAGCTGTTGGGCCGGTGCTTCACGTCGGGGTGGTGTTTTTCGTTGAACGCCCGGATCTTCTGGATCATGGGCACGTCGGTCTCGTAGTAGTAGGCGTAGGGGTTGATGCCCATGTACCCGTCGGCGTCCTCGCCCAGCTTGTCGATGATCATCTGGCTCATGGACCAGAAGGTGCCCATAAACGAGATGTCGAGGCCGTAGTCCTTGGCGCCCCGGATCACCTGGGGGATCGGCGAGAGCACGAACCCGTGGATGATCACGTACTGGGGCTTCGTCTTCACGAGCTCCAGGACCTCGCTCGTCACGTCCACGGCCCCCACCTTGGTCACGATCTCGGCCACCACGTCGACGCCGAGTTCCTTGGCCTTCTGGCGGGCGTAGGGGATCGGGTCCTTCCCGAACTCGGTGTCGCTGTAGAAAAAGGCCACCGTGGGCTTGGAGCCCTTGGGGTTCTTGGCGATGTACTCCAGGAGCACGCCGAACATGTCGGAGTACGTGGGCCCGGACACGAAGGTGTAGGGGTACGTCTCGGGGTTCGCGAGTTCGGAACTGAACGAGGTGGACCCGTAGAGGATCTTGTAGGTCTTGGTGATCTCGGGGGCCAACGCCTTCCCCTGGCCCGTGCTCTCCCCGTAGAACATGGGGGGCTTGTGCTCGGCCATGATCTTCTTGAACACGGCCACGGCCCGGTCCACCTGGTAGCCCGAGTCCTCGAAGATGTACTCGATCTGGCGGCCCTTCACGCCACCGTTCTCGTTGATCCAGGCGAACACGTCGGCGAGCCCCTGGTTGAGCTGGACCCCGGCGAACGCGAACCGCCCCGTGAGGGGCTGGGACGCCCCCACCTTGATCGTGTCGGCCCCGAACGCCGCCGGCGCCGCCAACAGGAGCCCCGCCGCCATCGCCACCACTCGTCGTCGCATCTCCCTTCCTCCTTTCCCGGCCACGGGGGCCGGCCTCAGTGGACGAACGGCCACAACCGGAAGAACCGCTTCGTGCGCTGCCAGATCTCCGCGAGCCCGTGGGGCTCGAAGAGCAGGAACCCCACGATGAGCCCCCCGAACACCACGTCGGTCATGGGCGACAGGAGCACCATGGCCTCGGGGTAGTACGGCCGCACGAGGGTCGCCAGGCCCCGGAGCACCTCGGGCACCAGGGTCATGAACACGGCCCCGAACACCGAACCGATCACCGTGCCGAGCCCGCCCACGATCACGACGGCCAGGTAGTGGATCGAGCGGCTCAGGGGGAAGTGCTCGGGGGTCACGCTCTTCATGAAATAGGCCCACAGGGCCCCGGCCACGCCGGCGTAGAACGCGCCCAGGGCGAAGGCCCGGAGTTTCGTGGCAAAGAGCGGCACCCCCATGATCTCGGCGGCGATGTCCCGGTCGCGCACGGCCACGAAGGCCCGGCCCGGGGCCGAGCGCTTGAGGTTCGCCGCGAACCAGGTGCCGAGCGCCGCCACCCCCACGATCACGGCGTACAGGGCCCGGTCGGTGCCGAACTCCAGGGGGCCCAGGCGGGCCGGGGGCACGTTGAGGCCCCGGATGCCGCCGGTCAGGGACTCCAGGTGCACGAACCCGAACTCGGCGATCACCTGGGCCGCGAGCGTGGCCATGGCGAGGTAGAGGCCCTTGATCCGCAGGCTCGGGGCGCCCACCACCACCCCGAACAGGGCCGCGGCCGCACCGGCGGCCGGGAGCGTGGCCCAGATCCCCAGGCCCCACCGGCCTGCCAGGATCGCGGCCGTGTAGGCCCCCACCCCCATGAACGCCGCATGGCCCAGGCTGATCTGGCCCGTGAACCCGGTGAGCAGGTTGAGCCCCAGGGCCGAGACCACGGTGATCCCCACCAGATCCGCCAGGTACACCGGGTAGTCCCCGGCCACCCACGGAAACACCACCAGCCCCACGCCGAACGCGGCCATCCAGAACCGCACCGTGGGGGTGCGCAGCAGGGCCTCGTCGGCCGCGTAGGTTTCCTTGAAATCGCCGATGCGCATGGGACCCGGCTAGAAAGCTGGAGAACTGGAAGGCTGGAAGGCTGGAACGCGTCTCACCGGATCCCTTTCCCGTCTCGTCCCCGTCACCGGTAACCGATCACTCGTCACTGCTCTTAAACCCGTTCGATCTCGCGGGTGCCGAAGAGCCCGTAGGGCCGCACCAGCAGGATCAGCAGGAGCACCAGGAACGGCACCACCTCCTTGACCGACCCGCCCGACACGTAGGGGTCCAGGTACCCGCCGGCCAGGTTCTCGAGCACCCCGATCACGATGCCGCCCACGATCGCCCCGGCCACACTGTCGAGACCCCCCAGGATCACCACCGGGAACACCTTGAGCCCGAGGGCCCCGAGCTGGGGGCTGATGCCCCCGATCGCCCCCACCAC
>CAZUYO010000197.1:0-5532 GCA_964624725.1 uncultured Thermodesulfobacteriota bacterium | reverse complement strand
TAGCTTTCTAGCTTTCTAGCTTCCCAGCTTTCCAGCTTTCCAACGGGCCGAAGGCCCCAAAAGGAGCAGTCGTCGCCATGCACACCGAACCCGCCCCCGCCCCGGGGGCCGACACCGAGCTCGTGGCCGAGGCGGCCCGGGCGCGGGACGAGGTCCGCGCCGAGATCGCCAAGGTCATCGTGGGCCAACGGGAGGTCGTGGACCTCCTCCTCGTGAGTTTGTTCAGCCAGGGGCACGGGCTGTTCATCGGCGTGCCGGGGCTCGCGAAGACCCTTCTCATCCACACCCTGGCCGACTGCCTCGACCTCGAGTTCAAGCGGGTGCAGTTCACCCCCGATCTCATGCCGAGCGACATCACCGGCACCGAGGTGCTGGAGGAGGACCGCAGTTCCGGCCGCCGGGAGTTCCGGTTCCTGCCGGGGCCGGTGTTCACCCACATCCTCCTGGCCGACGAGATCAACCGGGCCTCGCCCAAGACCCAGGCGGCGCTCCTCCAGGCCATGCAGGAGGGCAAGGTCACGGTGGCGGGCCAGGACCACCCGCTTCCCCGGCCGTTTTTGGTGTACGCCACCCAGAACCCCGTGGAGCAGGAGGGAACCTATCCGCTCCCCGAGGCCCAGTTGGACCGGTTCCTGTTCTCGATCGAGGTCACCTACCCCGACCTGGACGAGGAACTCGAGGTGGTCCGGCGCACCACGGCCGGGCCGCCCCCGGCCGTGCGCAAGGTGCTCGATCCCGGGCGGATCGCCCGGCTCCAGGGGCTGGTGCCCCGGGTGCCGGTGCCGGACGCGACCCTGAGCTACGCGGTTCGGGTGGTCCGGGCCACGCGGCCGGGGCCGGAGGCGCCCCGGGCCGTAACGGAATACGTGGCCTGGGGCGCGGGGCCCCGGGCGGCCCAGCACCTCATCCTCGGCGCCAAGGCCCGCGCCATGCTCGACGGGCGGTTCGCGGCCGGCCCGGACGACGTGATGGCCCTGGTGCGGCCGGTCCTGAAGCACCGGATCGTCACGAACTTCCGGGCCGAGGCCCAGGGCGTCGGCGTGGATGAGATCCTGGACGAGGTGGTGAGGGCCGTTCCCCGTGCTTGACCGGGCGGACCTGTACGATCCGGGTCTGGTGGCGCGGCTGAGCCGGTGGACCATCCCCGGCCCGCCCAGCGCCTACCCCCAGCGGGGCGTGCACCGAAGCCCCCGGCGGGGGGCGAGCCTCGAGTTCTCGGAGCACACCGAGTACGCGCCCGGGGACGACCTGCGCCACATGGACTGGCGGGTCTACGCCAAGACCGACCGGCTGTACGTGAAGCGCTACGAGGACGAACGGCTCCAACGGGCGGTGTTGCTCGTGGACGCGAGCGGTTCCATGGCCTACGGCGCCTCCGGGGACGGCCTGCGGGGCAGCAAATACCACCGCGCCGCCCGCTGGGCCGTCGCGGTGGCCGCGTGCCTTCTGCGCCAGGGGGATGCCGTGGGGCTCTACGTGGCCGGGGGCACCGGCGCGGAGGGAACGCTCGCACCCCGGGGCGGCGTGGGCCACCTGGGGGCGGTCATCGAGGCCCTGGCCGGCGTCCGGCCCGGGGGGGAGGCCCGGCTAGAGGCGGCAACCCGGGTGCTGGCCGACCGGGTCGGCCGGTCGGCGGCCGTGTTTGCGTTCTCCGACCTCCTGGACCCGGAGGCCGAGGCCCTGGAGCCCTTCCGGGTGCTCCGCGCCCGAGGGTTGGCCCCCCGGGTCTGCCACCTGCTCCACCCCGACGAGCTCGATCTTCCCTTCGAGGACACGACCCGGTTTCTCGACCTGGAGGGGCCGGCCGAGCTCGTGCTGGATCCCCTGGCCGTGCGTCGGGCCTACCGGCAGGAGATCGAGGCCTATCGAAGAGCCCTGGCCGCCCGCGCCGAGACCCAGGGCATCCCCTACGCGTTCGCTGCCACCCACGAGGATCCCGTGCCGCCGTTGGGCCGGCTCCTCGCCGCCGCCCGGAGGAACCGGTGGACCTCCTGAGGCCCGCGTTCCTCTGGGGGCTCCTGGCGGTGGCGCTGCCCCTGGTGCTCCACCTCCTGGGGCGCCGGCGGGTGCGCACCGTGCCGGTGGGCGTGCTCCGGTTTCTGGAGCGGGCGCGGGCCCGCGCCGAGGCCCGCTGGCGGATCCGGCAGTGGCTGCTCCTCGCCGCGCGCATGGCCGCCCTGGGGGCGCTGACCCTCCTCTACGCCGGCCCGGGCTGCGTGTCGGAGGCCCGGCGGGAGGGGCCGGGGGTGTGGGTCTTGGTGGTCGATCGGTCCCCCAGCATGGGGGCGGCCCGAGGGGGGCGCTCGGCGATGGACCGGGCCCGGGAGGCCCTGGGCCGGGTGATCGCCCGGGCCGGGCCGGAGGACCGGTTCTGGATCGTGACCACCCACGAGGCCGACGATCCCGTGGGGCCGCTTCCGGGACGGGAGGCCCAGGAGGCCGTGGGGGCGCTCGAGCCGGCCCCGGGGGCGCACGACCTGGGCCGGGCCCTGGCGGCGGCCCGGGGCCTTGCCGCCGGGAACCCCGGGGCCCGCATCGTCGTGGCCTCGGACCTCCAGGCCACGGCGTGGCCCCGGGGGGAGCCGGGGGCCGAGGGGGCCCCGATCCCGGGGTTCCTCCTGGACTGCGGGTGGCCCGACCCCCGCAACGTCTGGCTGGGCGAGGTGCGGGAGGGGGCGGAGGCGGTGGAGGTCGAGGTCGGGCGGGTGGGCCTGGAGGGGCGCCTGACCCTGCGCTGGGAGGCCCGGGGCCGGCCCGAACGCATCGCGTTCCTCGAGCCGGATCAGGGGCTCGCCCGGTTCGCCCGGGAGGCCGAGGCGGAGGAGGCCTCCCTCGTGCTGGAGCCGGGGGGGGACCTGGCGGCGGACGACCGGATGGTTCTGCCCCTGCGCTGGGCCGGGGTCCCGCGGGTGCTCCTGGTGAACGGCGATCCCCAGGGGTTCGAGATCCGCGACGAGCTGCTGTTCGTGCGAAAGGCGTTTGCGCCCGGGAGCGAACTGGCGGCGCGGTTCCGGGTGCGGGAGGTGCGCCAGGCCGACCTCCGGCCCGAGGATCTGGAGGGGGTGGACGTGGTGCTCGCCGCGAACCCGAGGCCGGTTCCGGCCGACGTGGCCCGGGCCCTCGAGGAGGCGCTGGCGCGGGGGGCGGCCCTGGTGATCTCGGCCGGGGATCACCTGACGCCCGAGTCCGATCCGGGGGGGATTCTGCCGGCCCCCCTGCGCGACCGGGTCGAGATCGCCCAGGGCGACCCGCTCCGGCCCCCCTACGAGACCCTGGACCCCGCCAGCTTCTCCGGGTTCATGGCCGCGTTCCGGGAGCCCGAGGGGGGGGATCTGGCGGAGGCCCGGGTGAGGCGCTACTGGCTGCTGGACACCCGGTCGGCCGACGGGTTGCGGGTGTTCGCCCGCTTCTCGGACGGGGCGCCGGCGATCCTGGAGCGGCGGGTCGGGCGGGGTCGGGTGCTTTTCGTGGCCACCACGCTCGACCGGGACGGGGCCGACCTGTGCCTGCAGGCGGGGTTCGTGCCCTGGCTGGAACGGCTCCTCCTCCACGCCGCCGGCCGGCTGCGGCCGCGGGTGCCGCCGGTGGTCGAGGCGGGGGAGCCCCTGGACCTGCCCTACGAGGAAACGGTCACGATCCAGGAGCCCGGGGGAGCCCGCTCGGTGTGGGCCCCGGGGGATCCCGCTCCGGTTCCCGCCGCGGTGGGGCTCTACCGGGTGGTGACCGGCGCGGGGGTGGAAGACCGGTTTTTCGCCCGATTGCCCCCGGCGGAGTCGGACCTCCGGCGGATCCCCCCCGAAGAGGCGGCCCGCCGGCTCGGCCCCGGGGTGCGCCTGGCCCGCGCCGCCGAGGCCGCGGGGCCCGGGGAGGCGGCGATCCCCGGCCGCACCGACGCCTCCGGCGCGGTGGCCGCGGCGCTGGTGGCGGCCCTCCTCGCGGAGGCCGCGCTGTCGGCCCGCTGGCGGAAAGGAGTCCGGCGCGATGGGTGAGTCGCCCAGGAGTGGCGGGGGTTGGACCCGGCGGGCGGTGCTGGCGCGCATCGGGGCTGCGCTGGGGGCGGCGATGGCGCCCGTGCCGGCCCGGGGGTACGGGCTTCGATCGTATTTCGTGTGGGCCCAACTGCGGTACCCCGGGGCCTGGGATCCCAACCCCCGGGCCGCCGAACGGTTCCTGCGGGAACTCGCCCGCCGCACCAGCGTCGAGCCGGCGGGCCGGCGGCGCGTGATCGATCCGGCCGACCCGGCCCTGTTCGAGCTCCCGTTCCTTTACGTGGCGGGCCGGTTCGGCCCCCCCGAGCTCGGGCCCGCCGGCGAGAAGGCCCTCGCCCGGTATCTGGAGCACGGGGGGTTCGTCCTGTTTGACGATGCGAGCGGGGTGGCGGAGTCCGGCTTCGCCCGGGGGGTGGCGGACCTCCTGTCGCGGGTCCTGCCGGGTCGGCAGCTCCGGCCCCTTCCGGCGGACCACACCGTGTACCAGAGCTTTTATCTGCTCTCGGGGGCACCGGGGCGGGTGCTGGTCAAGCCGTTTCTCTACGGAGTGGATCGGGAAGACCTGACCCCCGCCGTCCTCGTGGTCAACGACCTCGGGGGGGCGTGGGACGCCGACCCCGTGGCCGGGTTCACGAACCCCTGCGTGCCCGGGGGGGAACGCCAGCGGGAGCTTGCGTTCCGGCTGGGCGTGAACCTGGCGCTCTACGCCCTCACGGGCAATTACAAGAAGGACCAGGTCCACATCCCGTTCATCCTGCGGCGGAGGCGGCGGCCGTGACCCCCGAGGCGGTCTGGGTGTGGAACGGCGGGGGCTGGCCCTGGCTCGTGGGGCTGGGCCTCGTGGTCCTCGCGGCCGCGGGCTCGTGGGCCACCACGGCCGGCCGGGTCGGGACCGGGAAGCGGTGGGTGCTCCTGGCGGTGCGGATCGCGGCCCTGGCGGCGGCCGCCCTGGCCGTGCTTCGGCCGGCCCGGGAGGTGCCGCTCACGAGGGTCAAACCGGCCGCGCTTCCGGTGGTGGTGGACACCTCCCGCAGCATGGTTCTGGGGGCCGGGACGCCGGCCGAGGGGGCCCGCGCGTGGCTCGGGCGGTGGGCGGACCGGCTCGAGGGCCTGGCGCCCGCCTACCGGGTGGAGGTGCTCGGGCTCGGGGATCCGCCGGAGGCCGTGCCGCCCTCCGGGCCGGCGTTCGGGGCCGACGCGTCGCCCATCGGCCGCACCCTGGAGGCCGTGGCGCGCACCCGCCGGGACGCGGCCGCCGTGATCCTGCTCTCCGACGGTCGCGATACCGAGCGGCCGGGGCGCCCGCCGGCCGCGCTCCCGTTTCCCGTCTATCCCGTGGTCCCGGAGGGCCGCGGCCCGGCGGATCTGTGGATCGACGGGGTGGACGTGCCCCCCGTGGCCTTCATCCGCACCCCGGCCGAGGTGCGGGTCCGGCTCGCGGCCCAGGGCCTGGACCCCGGCCCGGTCACGGTGACCCTGGTGGAGGGGGGGGTGCCGGTGGCCACGACGTCGCCGTCCAGCAGGGTGCCGACGCGGATCGTCT
>CAZUYO010000196.1:0-5539 GCA_964624725.1 uncultured Thermodesulfobacteriota bacterium | reverse complement strand
CGGCGGGGTTTGGGCCCGGGGGGCGGGGCCTCGGGCTCCGGGGCCGGGGCGGGCTCTTCGGGCTCCCACGCGGCGAGGGCCTCCTCGTCGCCCCCGAGCACGGCGACCATGGCCCGGTACCGGTCGTCCAGGGCCAGGGCCTCGGCCTGGGCCTTGAGCTTCTCGGTGGGGTAGATCCGGGCGTTCTGGCCCAGGGTCTTCTCCCGGTGCACCAGGCCCTGGGCCTCCAGGAAGATCACGGCCGACTGGATCACCCCGTACCGGGTGGAGCGCTGGCCCTTGCCCTCCTTGAACTTGTCGCGCCGCAGCCAGTCGAGGCAGGGGCCGAACACCCGGGTGCCCACGGCCTCCTCCAGGGCGGCCGCCCGGGCCTCGCCCCGCTCCACCACGGCCCGGGCCTTGCGGGTCAAAAACTCCTCCAGGTCGAACACCTCCACGTAGTCGAAATCGGGCACCCGGAAGTTCCCCGAGCGGAAGAAGAGCGCCAGGAGCCCCAGGATCACCAGGTACACGGCGCCGGTGCGGTCGCCGAACCGGGCCTGGAGGTCGCTGAACCGAAACCCGATCTCCCGGTTCTCCGGGTTCGGGGAGAGGTCCACCCGGTTTCGGCCCCGGAGCACCCGCACGTCGAACTCCTCCTCGAGCACCCCCAGAACCTCGGCCACCCCCGCGTCGGCCAGCACGGCCGTGAGGAGTTCCGGGTCGCGCTCGGTGATCTCGCCGTGCACCAGGAGCCGCCGGAACGCCCTAAGCGCCGTGCGGATCGCGCTCAGGGGCAGGGTCTCGCCGCGTTCGTCAGGCGCCATGGGCCACCTCGCCGGCCGCCGGGGCGGCCACCAACTCGAACCGGAGCCGCCGGATCCGGTTCCCGTCCCACTCGAACCAGCCCTCCCCGGCCTCGGTGCGCACGGCCTCGAACCGGGCCCAGGCCGGCTCCTCGGCCACCAGCCGGTCGAAGGCCTCCCGGGTCTCGGCGCCCCGGAGCGCCACCTCGTGCCGGTTGTGGAGCCACAGCAAGAACCGCAGGAACCCCCGGGCCTCGGCCCCGTCCATGTCCATGAGGCACACGGGCTCCTCGGCCACCACCCGCCCGTCGGCGTCGGTCACGGGCCGGGCCGGGGCGTCGTGGGCCGCCAGCCCGTCCAGATCCCCCCGGCCGTCGGGCCGGGCGGCCAGGTAGGAGAGGAGCGCCCGCAGGTGGGTCACCAGCCGCTCGGTCCGCCGGCGCTCCAGGGCGGTCCACTCGGGGTCGGCCCAGGGGTCCTCGAGGAACGACTCCCCGGGGGCGTCGCGGCTGCGCTCGGCCGGGGGGAACATCTGGGCCAGGTGGAACCACCGCCGGGCCCGGGGGCCCAGGACGGGCCCCAGGAACCGGTGCACCTCGGGGAGCCGCAGATCCTTCCCCAGCACCCGGTCCAGGACCTCGGCCTCCATGGGCAGCCGCCGCAGGGTCGGGGCGAAGGTCAGGAGCCCCAGCTTGAGCCGCCGGAACTCCCGCCGGAGTTCCGTGTTGAGGCCGAACAGGAGGTTGTGCCGGTCCACCACCCGGGCCGTGCCGGCCCGCAGCTCCCGGAGCGCCGCCAGGTTCTCCTGGACCACCGGGTCCTTGGGCCCCCGGCGGTTCCACTGGCGAAGGAGCGAGCGCATCTGGGACTCGATGAGGTCCCGGATCCGGGCGAAGTGGTCCTTCTCCTCCCGCAGGCGCTCGGCCACCACGGTGCCGAAGTACTCCACCTCGTCGGCCGAGACCTCGGCCGGGTTGGACCGGAGCTTCCCCCGGAGTTCCCGGTGGGCCTCGAGGGCCCGGGTGATCTTGAGGAGCAGGGTGTCCACCACCCGGCCGGCCTCGGCGTAGCAGCCCCGCTTGACCTGGTGCTCCAGGAAGAGGCGCTCCATGTCGGTGTCGAGGGCGCCGTAGACCTCCTTGAGCCGGAAGAAGAGGTCGATCCCGGCCGGGGTCAGCTTGATCTTGTAGGCGCCCCGCTCCCGGGCCGCCTCGGCCTCCAGGATCCGAAACGCGTGGGTCACGGTGCGGCCCGCGGCGTAGTCGAAGAACTCGGCCCGGAAGATCTCGCCGGAGTTCTGGAGTTCGTTGAGCACCCGGTCCACCAGGGCCTCGGCCTCGGGCCTACCCACCGGCCGGCCCTCGGCCTGGGACTGGGCCACCACCAGGGGGGCCAGGGCGTCGAGGATCTCCCGGTGGGTGGCCCCGCCCCGGCCCGTGAGCATGCACTCGCACACGTGGGCCAGGATCGCCATGGCCACGCTGAACCCCCGGTTCCCCTCGGCGATGTCGTCGCCGTAGAACCGGGACAGAAGGCGCAGCACGGGGTGGAAGACCAGCACCGAGCGGCACCGGTCGGCATGGTCGGCCAGGTAGGGGTGGCGGCGGAGGATCTCGTCGGGCGTCACGCCCGCCACGGTAGGGGGATTGGGCGCCGAGCGTCAAGCCCTTCGCACGGGCGGCGAGACTTCAGTCCCGCGCCGCCTCGAGGACGGCCCGCTCCTCCCGGGTGCGGGCCGCCACCAGGCCCGGCCGGTGGGCCCGGGCCTCGGCCGCGAAGGCCGCGAGGGCCCTTGCGGCCCCGGCCGTGTCGCCCCCGGCGCGGGCCAGGGCCGCGAGCCGGAGCGCCCCGGCCAGGAGCCCGTAGCCGTAGAGGCTCGTCCAGGTGAGCCGGCGGAGCAGGAACTCCCGCCCGGCGATCGCCTTCCCGTGGCGCAGAAGCGCGGCCCGGATCCGCCACGCGAACCCCCGGGCCTTTCGACGGGCGAGCCGGAGGGCCCGGTCGGCCGGCCCCACCCCGGTGACCGGGAAGGCCGGGAGCCGCCGGAAGATGCCCGAGAGGAGCGCCCCCACCCGGCCCCCGGTCCGCTTCGGGAGCCGGCGACCGAGCCCCCGGGCCACGACCAGGGGCGGGTAGATCGTGTGGATCTCGGTCGTGCCCTCGAAGATCGTGGCCACCCGGAAGTCCCGCAGCCGCTTCTCGTAGGGGTTCGTGGCCAGGTACCCCGAGCCCCCGGCCACCTGCTGGGCGTCGTAGAGGGCCTCCCAGGCCCGGGTGGTGCAGAAGAGCTTGCAGTGGCTCGTCTCGACGGCCACGTTGGCCCGGGGATCCTCCTCGAGCTGCCGGGCGGCGAGTTCCACCATGGCCCGGCCCACGAAGGCGTTCGCCCGGGCCCGGCCGATCTTCTCCCGCACGAGTTCGAACCGGCCGATGGGCCCCCCGAACTGGACCCGGGAGGCCGCCCGCTTCGCCATGGCCTCGGCCGAGGCCTCCATCAGGCCCACGCCGGCCGCGCACACGGCGAGCCGGCCGTAGCTCAGCACCGACATGGCGATCCGGAACCCCTGGCCCTCGTCCCCGAGCCGGTTCTCCACGGGGACCCGCACGTCCTCGAACCGCAGGAACGCCGTGGAACTCGCCTTGAGGCCCATCTTGGCCATGTCGCGGCCCACCGTGAACCCCTCGGAGTCCCGCTCCACCACCAGGGCCACCATGTGGCCCGGCCGGTGGCCCTCGAGCTGGGCGAACACGGTGAACGCCCCGGCGTAGTTGGCGTTGGTGATGTAGGTCTTCTGGCCGCGCAGCACGTAATGGCGGCCGTCGTCGGAAAGCCGGCACGAGGTGCGGATGTGGCGGGCGTCGGACCCCACGTCGGGCTCGGTGAGGGCGTAGGCGAAGATCGTCTCGCCCCGGGCCGCCGGACCGAGGAACCGGGCCTTCTGCTCCTCGGTGCCGAACAGGACCACCGGCTGGACGCCGATGGAGAGGTGCGCGAGGGAGGTCAACGCCAGGGCCAGGTCCACCGGGGCCATCTCGGCCACGACCCCCAGGTACTGGCCGAAGGGAAGCCCGAGCCCCCCGTGCTCCCGGGGGAGCGACATGCCGAAGAGCCCGATCCGGCCCATCTCGGCGAGCGCCTCCTCCGGCACCCGGCCCCGGGCCTCGAGTTCCTCGGGGGGAAACCGCTCGGACAGGGAGCGGAAGGCGTCGACGATCTCCCGGGCCTCGGGACCCAGGGGTTCCGGCCGAAACGAGGAGAGGAAGGCGGCGTCGAGGACGCCGTCGGTGTAGAGGTCGAAAAGGAGGCTTCGGTGGGGCATGGGCACCTCGGGGAACGGGAAAACAGGTTCCCCGAAGGGTACCCGCCCCGGGGCCCGGCGCAACCCGGGGGCTGCCGCGGCGAGCCGGCTCGGCGCCCCCGCTTCCCAGCCGCCCAGCTGCCCAGCTGCCCAGCTGCCCAGCCGCCCAGCCGCCCAGCCGCCTAGCCGCCCAGCCTCCCTCACGCCTCCCGGAACGCCCGGATCTGGTCGAGGGCGCCCATGAGCCGCTCGAAGGCCACGAGGTCCAGGGACTGGGGCCCGTCGCACAGGGCCTGGCAGGGGTTCGGGTGGACCTCCACCATGATCCCGGCCGCCCCCACCACGAACGCGGCCTTGGCGATGGGGGCCACGAGGTCCCGGCGGCCCAGCGCGTGGCTCGGGTCCACGATCACCGGAAGGTGGGTGGCGGCCCGGAGATAGGGGACCACCGCGAGGTCGAGGGTGTTCCGGAGGGCCCGCTCGAAGGTCCGGATGCCCCGCTCGCACAGGATCACCTGGTCGTTTCCTTCGAGCAGGATGTACTCGGCCGCGGCCAGGAACTCGTCGAGGGTGGCGCTCATGCCGCGCTTGAGGAGGATCGGTTTGCCCGTGCGGCCGGCCTCCTTGAGGAGGTCGAAGTTCTGCATGTTCCGGGCCCCGATCTGGAGGCAGTCGGCCACCGAGGCCACCTTCTCGAGCTGGTCGATCCGCATGACCTCGGTCACCACGGGAAGCCCCGCCTCCCGGGCGGCCTCGGCCAGGAGATCGAGCCCCTCGTACCCCAGGCCCTGGAACGAGTGGGGGCCGGTGCGGGGTTTGAACGCCCCGCCCCGAAGGAGCTGGGCCCCGGCGGTCTTCACCGCCCGGGCCGCGGCCCGGACCTGCTCGGCGCTCTCCACGGCGCAGGGCCCGGCGATCACCACCGGCGGCCGGCTCCAGGCGACCTCCACCGGCCCGACCCGGACCACGGTGTCCTCGGGGTGGAAGTCGCGGCTCACGAGCTTGTAGGGCTTGGTGACGTGGATGAACTCCCGGATGCCCGGAAGGTCCCGGAACGGGGCCTCGTCCACGTAGCCCCGGTTCCCCAGGACCCCGATGGCGACCCGCTCCCCGCCGGGGATCGGCTGGGGGGTGAGGCCCAGGGACCGGATGCGCTCGCACACGGCCTCGACCTGCTCCGGGGTGGCGAAATGGTCCATCACGATCAGCATGGCGGCGCTCAACTCGGCTAGAAGGCTAGAAGGCTAGAAAGCTAGGAGGCTGGGAAGCCCGGCGACCGGCGACCGGCGACCGGCGACCGGCGACCGGCGACCGGCGACCGGCGAAAAACCATGCGCCAACCGGGCCGGCCGTGTCAAAGCCAGGCGAAGATCGCGGACCACAGGGCGTGGTTCCCCAGAAGCGAGAGCGCCGCGACCGCGAGCACGGCCCGGCCCCAGCGGGTCTCGACCCGGG